>CADBSK010000016.1 GCA_902797305.1 uncultured Spirochaetaceae bacterium
CAGCACAAAACGAGTGTTTTTGTAAGCCAGTTTGCTCCTTCGCGCCATTTTTGATACAAAGTCAAATATAATGCGTTTGCCCTGCAGGTGCCAGCTATCCTGTTTGACACTATTTTATTTATTATGGTAGACTACTAGATATTGTTTGACACCGTTGCGGATATTAAAAACCGAGGTACAATTTGTCACGAACACAAAAGTATAAAAAATTAGAGAAGAAGTTTGCTTCGAATGTTCAGAACGGATTTGTTTCTTTTTTTAGGGCTGTAAAAAACTTCTTTGTTCGTTTGTTTAAGATTTTAGATAATAAACTCACAATTATGATTGTTCCACACAGTCAGAGTAAGGTAATAAATTTTCAGACTAATGTATTTGCTTTGACCTTTGGTGCTGTCATTATTGTTGGTATTGTGATTTCTTTCTTCTATTTTAATAGAAAAACAGTTATTTCAAATTCAGAAATTAATAGTCTTATGACAAAAAATCGTCAGACTATGGCAAGCCTTGATGAATTGCGTGACGAAAATACAAACCTTTTGCAGGCGGCAAAAAGATTTCAGGCTTCTTTGTCACAGTCCCTTTCTCTTTTAGGAATTGATAAGTCAGGAAACGTTTCTAAGTCTAGTATTTCTAATGGAGACCTTTCTTCTCTATTTACAAGCCGAGACACTGTAAACGGTTCGTTAAAAGAAACTGCTGATATCCGTTCTCTTACAACTTATCTTGAGGATGCTGTTCAGCCAATTGAGCAGATTGGTAAGATGCTTGAGAATCAGTCAACTTTGTTCAAAGAAATTCCAAACATTTGGCCGGTAAAAAATCCAAATGTACATATATCCATGATGTTTGGTCCTAATCTTCATCCTATTACAGGACAGTGGTATATCCATAAAGGGGTAGACTTTAGTACCTGGAGATCAGGAGATCCAATCATGGCAACTGCAAACGGGCAGGTTGTAACCGTTGGTTACGATGCAAGCTTTGGTAACTATGTAATCATTCGTCATAAGCACGGTATGTATACACGCTATGCTCATATGAGCGCCTTCCGAGTAAAAAAAGGTGAATATGTAAATCAAGGTCAGGTTATTGGAAACATTGGTAATACCGGTGTTACAACAGGTCCTCACTTGCATTACGAAGTTCACATTGGTTCGGATGTAGTAGATCCAAGTAAATATATCAATGTTAAACTTTCAAGATAGGTTTGTATGGCTTTTCGTTCTGATGATATTTCAATAAATACACTAATCGGAAACGGTTCTTTTGTTCATGGAGATATCCATGTTAACGGTTTTATTCGTATTGATGGTGATATAGATGGCAATCTGGAAACAGATGGTGCTGTAATCATTAGCGAAAAGGCAAGATTGCGAGGTAACTTAACCGCTAAGTCGGCTATAATTGGTGGCATTGTTCTTGGTGATGTGACTGCAAAAGAGGGTGTAAAACTGCTTTCTTCTTCTGCTGTGGTTGGCAATATTATTACAAAAAAGGTTCAGATGGAAGATAATGTAATTTTCCATGGTCATTGTATTTCTATTTCTAATGAAGAGCGCTTTGAAAGTCAGGTAGAAAAATACCTTCAGGAAAAAGCAATTCTCGAAAAGGCTATAATCTAATGAGTTCAATAGACCCGTTAAGCTCGTCAATGTATTTTAGCGCTGCGGCTCTGGCTTCTAAGCAGACTCAAAAAGAATCAGAAAAATCAAAAGTTTCAAATACTCGAAAAACACGTTTTTCATCTGTATTAGAAAAAACTGCAGAAATCGAAAATCTTGCTGCAAGCGGATTGCCGACAGAACTTGCAGGTATGGATACAGAAGAAGCCCTGGTTTTCTTAAAAGATCAGATAGATATGGCTGCAGATGCGCTTGAGGATAATATAAATGCAGATAATTTTGCAAAATTTCGTAAATCTGTAAGTCAGTTGTTAAAGTATGTAGAAAAACATAACTACGACGTATCAGAAATTCGGCGATTAAAAAGGAAACGTTTGATTTCTAAACCTCCGTATTTTGAAGAAGTTCGAGAGGTTGATCCGTATTATCAAATTCATATTGTAAATGAAAAAATGGATAAACTTGCAATGATGATATTGCAAAATCACGAAGATAAATTAAACATGCTTTCTAAGGTAGAAGAAATAAAAGGCATGATTGTAGATTTTTTTGCTGTTTAGGGGGATAATTAGACCATGAGCGATATTTTTGAACGAGATATAGATGATGAATCAGAAAACCTTACTAACCTGGAAGATGGATACGGCCAGGAAGAGCAGGAAGAATTTGTTTTTGATACACCTTTATTCTGTTTAAAACTGGCTTATTCCTGCGAAAGTCTTTACGCCAAAAATGACAAAAATATAGATATTCAGACTGGAGACTATGTTATTGTTCCTACTCGTTATGGAAAAGATATGGCTCGAGTTCTTGGTTCAAGCAAAAAACCAATGGGTATTAAGCCAAGCGATGTTGTTGTAATTGAACGAAAGGCTTCTAAAGAAGATTTAGATAAAGCTCAGGAATATAAAGAAAAGGAAAAAGAAGCTTTTTCTGTGTTTAAGGAAAAGGTTGCGTATCACAAACTGGATATGAAACTGATAACCGTACACTTTCTTATTGATGAGCAAAAAGCATTGTTCTTCTTTAGTTCTGAAAACAGGGTAGACTTTAGAGAATTAGTAAAAGACCTTGTAAGCGTATTTAAGATGCGTATTGAATTACGCCAGATTGGTGTACGAGACGAAAGCCGTATTGTTGGTGGGCTTGGCGTTTGTGGTCGTCCGTTCTGCTGTCATGGAGTTAGTGACAAACTAAGACCTGTTAGCATCCGCATGGCAAAAGATCAGAATCTTTCTCTTAATTCGATGAAAATCAGTGGTCAGTGCGGCCGCCTTTTGTGTTGTTTGAGTTATGAGTTTGACTGGTACAACGAAGCTAGAAAGAAGTTACCTTCTGAGGGATTGCACATTCATTACGACGGAACAAACTTTAGAATTTCAGAAGTAAATCCAATTACCTCGATGGTAAAAATGGTTGGCGAAGATGGTCGTATTCTTGAAGTAAATGCCAAGCGATTTGTAAAAGAAAACAATAAATGGCGAATACAATAGAAACATGAGGACTGTTCAAAAAGAAAAGTTTGCGGTGGTTGAGGTTCTCGAAACCACCAGATATAGTGTAAATGGTCATTTCGACAGGCTCAATGACCGCAG
>CADBSK010000017.1 GCA_902797305.1 uncultured Spirochaetaceae bacterium
CAGCACAAAACGAGTGTTTTTGTAAGCCAGTTTGCTCCTTCGCGCCATTTTTGATACAAAGTCAAATATAATGCGTTTGCCCTGCAGCATGTGTAATATTTTATCAAATATGCTAAACTCTAAATTCAAAACCACCGATTAATAAAAAGAGAAAAGAACTCTGTGGGGTGTTTTATGGGGAAAAAACTTATTTCCATTTTGATAGCAGAAATTATAGTTCTTAGTTCTGCATTTTGTGGAAGCTTAAATTTTCAGATAATTCAGAGCAGTGCATCTTTAAAAGATGTATGTGAGACTACGATGGTTGTTGAAGATGAAATATTAAATTATTTTTTTGATGCGGGCTATGTAGTTTCTAATTCTCAGTCTGCAACTTCTAATTCCAGTGCAGAGCAGGCAAAATTGTGGAAAACTGGAGTAACAGATTCTTCTGAAGGGGCATTTGATTATTTTGTTCAGATAAATCTTATAATGAACAACGATGTTACTTCAAAAGATAAACCTTGTGCTCTTGGAAATATGAATAAAGTCAGCTGGAAATTGATTTCTGTTCCGACAGGAAAAGTAATCGAAGAAAATACAAAAGAAATTGAACGACCTATTGGTCTTGATACAGAAGCAAATGTTAGAGACTTTGCATCGGATTTTGCTTATCACCTCAGAAAAACTCTAAGAAAGGCATAGGATGGAAAATATGAAAAAGATTACAGCTTTAATTTGTGCAGTAATATTTGGAGGATTTGTTTTTACCTCATTTAGTCCTTCTCTTGATGGTAGAGCCGTTGTAGCCGACGAAGGCGTTCTTCCAAGCGGAGCGTTTGCTAAAACTGTTGGTTATTTGCCCGGTGACAGCATTAGCGTCACAAACCTTTCTAATAAAAGTACAGTTGATATTCTTGTAATTGGTGCATTGGATCCTTCTGAAGGTGTCGCAATTTTGCTTTCTCCAGAAGCTGCATCTTTACTGGGAATGTCAAAGGGAACAAATACAGTAGTAAAAATTACAAAACGTTCTGGTCAGCTTGATGAATCTTGTGCTGGAACTGCTGTAATTGGTGTTGAGCCTTCTAATAAATCTGAAGTTAATAAAGAAACAGCAATTAATATATCTGAAGAAACATCAGAGTCAGAAGATATACCTGAAGTGGTAAACAACGAAGATGAATCAACAGATTCAGATGAAGTTTCTGATGAAAACATCGAAGAAGAAGAATCTACAGATGTAGAAGAAGTTTTGGAAGAAACTACTTCTTTAGATGTTTCTGACGAAGAAAATACAGATACTCCAGAAGAAATTAATGTAAATGAAAATGAAACTGAAGATACAGAATCAAATACAGAAGTTGAAGAAATATCTGAGAACATAGAAGAAACTACAGACAATGTAGAAACAACAGATAATTCTGAGGTTGTAGAAGATTCTGTGGATGAAGAAATAATTGAAGCTGAAGAAATAGAAAGCGAACCTGAATCAAAAATTGAAGAATCAATTATTGAACCAGATGAAATAGAAGAAGAAGCTCCTGTTGAGAAAGAGATTGAATCAGAACTTGTTGATGAAACAATCCCAGAAGAAAAAGAACCTTTAAAAGAAGAATCGACAATTGCTGATGACTTATCTGAACCAAAAGTTGAGGCAAATGAAAATCCTGTTGAAGATGAGGTAGAAGAAGCAATTCTTATCCCTGAAGAAGAATCTGAAACAGAACCAGAAGACACTACAAGTGATTCAAAAACAGAAGAAGTAGAAGAAAAACTTGAATCAGAAGCTGTTGATGAAAATCTTGAAAATACAGAAGATAGTGCTTCTCAAGAACCTTTTGAAGAGGAACTTATTGATAACGAAGAACCAGTTGAGAGTGATGAGCCTGAAACTGATGAAAATAAGGAACCTGTTGTTCCTGAAGAACCAATGGAATCTATTATCGAAGAACCATTGGAAAATGAAGAAGCGTTAAATGCCCAAGACGAGAAAGAAACAACTTCTGAGAAAGCTGAAGAAGCAATCTTACTTCCTGAACAGATTGAAAAATCTGAATCTGTAGTTGCAGATGAACTAGTTGATGAAGAAGTAATCCCAGAATCAACTTCTGACAGCGAAGAAGATGAATCAATTGAACCATCAAAAACTGAAGAAGCTCTTGTAATTACAGAAGAACCTGAAGCATTACCTTCTGAAGCAGTATCTCCGGAAGAACTTTCAGAAGAACTAACAGATAATGATGAAGATGTATTAACAGAAGCAACTTCATCTGAAACAGTTTCTGATGAAGTTAAATCAACTGAAGAAGAAACATTTGAAGCTATCGTTCTTGTTCCAGCAGAGCCAAATCCTCCTGCTAAATCAGAAGTAAAACAGGATATAGAGGAATCTGTTCCTGAAACAACAGTCGCTCCTGTAGAAGTTGTTGAAGAGATAACTGAAGTAATACCTTCAAAATCTCAGAGTACTTCTACATATAAAGAAATTGATACAGATCTTAGAAAGTACACAGTTTCTAGTCTTAAGTCGTTAAAGAGTGGAAGATACTATATACAGATTGGTGTTTACAGTGATAAAGGTAATATAAAAGATATTATAAAGAAATATGGTAAACAGTATCCGATTGTACTGGTACCTCTTGCTAGTGGCAAAGCAACCCAGGTAATGGTTGGTCCATTGACTATGGATGAATATGGTACCGTAATGAACAGATTTAAATCTTACGGTTATAAAGACGCCTTCTTAAGAAAAATTCGTTAGTGATAAAAGGCTGTTTACAGTTGTATATCAATTGTAAACAGCCAATTTTTTATTATTTTAAAACATTGAAAAACATTATTAATAGTGATATTGTAAAGATAAATAAGCCGAGCTTTTGGCGCGACTTTAGTGAGGTTACAAAATGGGAAAGAAAAAGCTTGATTGGGGTAATTTACCATTTGGCTACATGAAGACAGATAAACGCTTTGTATCTGTTTATAAAGATGGTGCCTGGGACAATGGCAAACTTACCAAAGACAACACAATTACAATTAATGAATGCGCTGGTGTACTTCAGTATGCGCAGACTTGTTTTGAAGGTCTTAAAGCGTATACAACTAAAGATGGTAAAGTCGTATGTTTCCGTCCAGATCTTAATGCTGACCGTATGGCTGATTCATGTGCTCGCCTGGAAATGCCTGTTTTCCCTAAAGACAAGTTTGTACAGGCTGTAAAAGATGTTGTAAAAGCAAATATTGACTGGGTTCCTCCATATGGTTCTGGAGCAACTTTATATGTTCGCCCATATATGTTTGGTTCTAATGCTGTTATTGGTGTAAAACCAGCAGATGAATACATGTTCAGAATTCTTGTTACTCCTGTTGGACCTTATTTTAAGGGTGGTGTAAAACCAATTACTGTTCGTATTTCTGATTTGGACCGTGCTGCTCCTCATGGAACTGGTGACATTAAAGTAGGCTTAAACTATGCAATGTCTTTGCACAACATCGTAGATGCTCATAAACATGGTTTTGCAGAAAATATGTATACAGATCCTGCTACTCACACTTATATTGAAGAATCTGGTGGAGCAAATATTTTGTTTGTTACAAAAGATGGCAAACTTGTAACTCCAAAATCTAACAGCATTCTTCCTTCTATTACTCGTCGTTCTTTAGTTCAGGTTGCAAAAGATTACTTGAACATGGAAGTAGAAGAAAGACCTGTACACAAAGATGAACTTAAAGACTTTGTTGAAGTTGGTCTATGTGGAACAGCAGCTGTCATTTCTCCAATTGGAAAAATTGTTGACCACGATAAAGAAATTCTTGTTCCATCAGGAATGGAAAATATCGGACCTGTTCTTTCTAAACTTAGAGAAACCCTTACTGGTATTCAGATGGGTGAAATCAAAGGACCAGAAGGCTGGGTTTGTACAATTGCTGAATAATTGACATCTATTATTCAAAGAAAAAGGCTTTTCGTAACGAAAAGCCTTTTTTTTGATTTATACCTTAAAGATATATAAATCTTTAACTTTCATTGTAAGACTGGAATCAAGTTTTGCATTGGTGTTAAGCGTGCTGATGCATGGAACTTCAATTACACTTGTAACGGTAGTACAATTATCAGCTTTGACTTCCAGGGTAAAGTTAAATGTTTTAACAAGTCCTTCACGTTCTGCAGGAACCGGAGAAGGCCAGAAGGTATATGTTCCTTTTGTAGAATTATAAGTTCTGCACGGGTTTTCCCAGGAAGCATCATACATAAGAACTTTGCCGTTAGCATCTTTTAAGGTAATACTTGCACCTTCGTATGGTTCAAAAGTTGAGCCACTTAAAACCGTCCCTGTAATTAAAGGGAAATTAAATACTGGTGTTATTAACTTATCAGCTTTGCTTGTATTATTTGCAATAACTTTATGATCTGGGCGGGTGTTGCCGCTTACAATACGAATTCCTTCGATTACTAAAGCGTCAACATCAGCTTTGACCTGTTCGTCTAACATCTGAGAAGAATGAATAACCCCTCGTCCAGAAACTACATATAAGGGATGAACTTTATTTAATACATAAGTTAAAACATCAAGTCTACAACTGTCACAGGTACATGAAACCCATGATGGTAAATTATCCTTTAACTTGTCGTACATTGCGTTTACTCTTGAGTAAACAAATTCTTCCATTAGGTTCTGGACTTTCATAGAGATTAATTTCCTCCGTTTCTTGTATAAGAAGCAAGACCGCCCTGTTTTAAGATTTCACGGCTGCGTTTTGCAAGGTCGTTGGTTCCTTTGATTGTTTTTCCATTACAAATGATGTTAAATTCGCATCCTGTATTTAATGCTTCTTCAATATTTGTGATTTCTAGAGTATCACCCTGATTAATTATATCATAGTCCTGAGGATTTACAAAATTAATTGGAATAATACCATAGTTAATGAGATTTGCTTTATGAATACGAGCAAAACTCTTAGTGATGATTGCGCGAACACCAAGGTACATAGGTCCAAGAGCGGCGTGTTCACGGCTTGAACCCTGTCCGTAGTTTTCTCCACCAACTACAACGCAGTTAGCAAAATTAGCTTCTTCACTTCTTGTATAGAAAGTTTCATCCAGACGGGTAAGTGTAAATTTACTGATTTCTGGAATATTTGAGCGAAGAGGAAGTACTTTTGCTCCTGCAGGCATAATATCATCAGTAGAAACATTATCTCCAGCTTTAAGTCGTACTGGTAATTTCAAACTTGGTTCATAGTCACGACATTTTGGACATGGCTTGATGTTTGGACCGCGAAGAATTTCAATTTTTTCAGCTTCTTCCTGTGGTAGAGGAGGAATAATCATACCGCGGTTTGTAGCACACTTAAGAACATCTTCGCTTGAAAGACGTGCATCTTTTCCATCCAAAAGGCTTACTCTAACACCGCTAATATATGCTGGATCTTCGTAATCCATTGTTTCAGGTTCTGTAAATACACCAGTTACAGCTGCAGCAGCTGCAGTTTCTGGGCTTACAAGATAAACGTTTGCGTCAGCTGTTCCACTTCGGCCCTTAAAGTTTCTGTTAAAAGTACGTAGTGTTACACCCTCTGAATTTGGAGCAAATCCCTGACCGATACATGGACCACAAGCGCTTTCCAAAATACGGAAACCTGCTTCAATTAAATCTTCAAGGATACCGGCTTTTGAAGCCATAAGAAGTGTAGTGCGGCTACCAGGAGCGATACCTGCTTCTACACCAGGAGCAATGTGTTTACCTTTTACAATTGCAGCTACACTTTCAAGGTCATCAAGAGATGAGTTTGTACAAGAACCGATTACTACCTGTGTTACTTTTTTGCCTGCAAGAGATTTTACAGTGTTAATAACATCTGGATTATGAGGACATGCAGCCAATGCTCCAAGTTCATCAAGGTTGATTTCGATTAATTTATCATAAGATGCGCCTTCATCTGTTTTTTGTTCTGTCCAGTCTGAGCCGCGTCCCATTGATTCAAGGAATTTTTTTGTTTTCTGATCAGAAGGGAAGATTGAGCATGTCGCTCCCAGCTCTGCACCCATGTTTGTAATTGTAGCACGCTGAGGAACTGTAAGTGTTTCTACACCTTCACCAAAGTATTCGTAGATTGCAAGGGTTCCTCCCTTTACTGTTTCTCTTCGCAATACTTCGAGAATAATATCTTTTGCGCCAACACCTTTTCTAAGTTTTCCGGTAAGTTTTACACCAAAAATTTTTGGCATTGCAAGATGGAAAGCTCCACCTCCCATTGCAACTGCAACATCAAGACCACCGGCTCCGATTGCGATCATACCGATACCACCACCAGTTGGGGTGTGGCTGTCTGAACCTAAAAGAGTTTTTCCAGGTTTTCCAAAACATTCAAGATGTACCTGATGACAAATACCATTTCCAGGACGGCTGAAATACAACCCATACTTTGCGGCAATTGACTGCAAATAGCGGTGGTCATCCATATTCTTAAAGTCAGTCTGAAGTGTATTGTGATCAATATAAGATACAGAAAGTTCTGTTTTTACACGTGGAATACCGATTGTTTCGAACTGAAGGTATGTCATTGTACCTGTGGCATCCTGTGTTAAAGTCTGGTCAATTTTAATTGCGATATCTTCACCGCGGGCGATTGGTTCACCTTTTACAAATTTTGTGTCTGGACATGCTTCAGGAACGATGTGAGCCTGAAGAATTTTTTCAGCAAGTGTAAGAGCCATATTTTACATCCTCAAAAAATCAATATTTTTCTTATTATATCGACTAAGGGGGCGTTTTGCAATTCAATGAATATATGATATACTTATATATATGAAAAATATTTTTTCAAAAAGTCTATTTTTCTTGGCTTTAGTTTTGATGTTGTTTTCCTGTTCAAATAATTCAGGAGTTCAATATACAATCAATATAGAAGACTCATTAAAAGATATTTCTGATCAAAAAGAAATTGAAATGACATGGACAAAAGAATTAGAAAGTGTAAGGCTTGTCAGAGATGTTTCAAAATATCCCTCTGTTGCTGCAAATGTAAAAATCTCACCGGAGGTTATGGCTGTATCTATTTCGGATAATCCTCCTGTATTTCCATTGTTAGATGGTTTTGGAAGTCTGGATGTAACATTGATTTCATCTGATTTATATGTATTTCTTGATAACTTTTGCGATAAACTAAAGGAATGGCAGTTCGATGAATCGTTGTTGGACGAAACTGCAATTCCATCTGTGCTTCTATTTAAATATGATATTGAACAGCTCTGGCAGACAGATGTACGGCTTTTGAACGATACAATATATGGAGAACCTTTCTTTGATTCTGATCAGATTATGGTTCCGGTAAGACTTTCTAATGAAAAGGTATATATTGATTTTAATTTATATATCAAACAAGATGGTGATTTTAAATTAAATCAGATAGAATTAAATAGATTTGAATCGGATTAGGAGGATGTCATGGAAAATAATGTTCTTTCTGGAATCGAGCGTGAATTAGTTCTTCAGTATTTACTGGATGGAAATGTTCCTGTTACTATTACTCCCATTGACGAATCAATTGATAAAGAGCAGATTCATTCTCTTGATTCCGAAGTTGTTCCAATTTTAATAAAGGCTGAAAATATTTCTGTATTAAAGGAAGGTATTATTCTTTTACAGGATATTTCGGATATTGATAAATTTGTCGGTAAAAATGTAAAAGTTGAATTTTATTTTAATCGAGTTGGTCTTTCATTTATTTCTAAGCTTAAAACTGTAAGTACGGGCCCAGCTTTGGTAATCCCGGCAAGAATTAACAGAATCATCGATACACCACAGGAAAAAAAGTATGATTTTTCTGCCTTGTTATATTACACTTTTGATAAAGCGAATCATAATTATTTTTCTTGTTTTCCTGCTGAAAAATTTGAATTGTTTTCTAGACCGAACTGGAGTTCTATTGAATTGGATTTACAACAAGAAGCAAAATCTTATCTTGAACAGTTTGTTGTAAAAGCTCATAAAAAGGCTCATTCAGGAAATGGTATTCAATTAATTCCTATTTGCAGATATCTTGTGCAAAAAAAGCCATATAGAATTGAATCAGTTGAAAACCGGCTTAAACCTTTTGATATACTCTTTGTAAATCATGAAAGAATTGTTCTTGGTTATGAAAAAAACGAAATGGTAAAAATTAAAGAAGAAAATGAATATGCCTTTAAGTTTTCATTCTGTCTGAAAAATACCCCTGCAATTACAAGAGATATTTTTGTAACTGCAAAGGTGGATTCTATTTATACAAATAAAGAAGAATCCAGAGAGTGTTTTGATTTAATCTATACTTCTTTACAGGAAGAAGATTGCAGATTTTTGTACGAAAAAGCAACCAGTTCTTTGTTTATATAGAATCTTCCTGTTCTAAATCGTTTTCTTCGTCTTTTACAAACTCTTTTTCAACTTCTTGAGGTTTGTTGCCTAAAAGGATGGCAATTGGATGCAGGAAGGAAACATTCTCACAGATAATTTTAATGATAACTATCATTGGAACTGCTAAAATCATTCCTACGAATCCCCATATCCAGTTAAAAAAGGTTAAGCCTACAAGAATTACAAATGGACTAATACCTAGATTTTTGCCTTCTATTTTAGGTTCTACTATATTTCCTAAAGTTAGATTTACAATTGTTGTTAAAATTAAAACGTAAAAGGTCTGCCAGAAATTTGGATAAAACTGAATTAGTGTGAAAAGGGTTGTTAGTCCTACAGAAAAAATTGAACCGAAGGTTGGAATAAAATTCATTATAAAAGAAAAGAATCCCCATAAAACCGCAAAATCAACTCCCACAGGAAGTACAATCAGGTAGACTAAAACTCCCGTCGCAAGTGAAATTAAAAATTTTATCGAAATATATCTTACAGTTTCACTGATTGTTTTGTTTAGAATTTTAACGACTCGGTTTTGATAATGATTTTTAAACATTGCATTAACTTTTTCCCGGCCATTTTTCATTTCAATTAATAAAAAAACTGAGAACAATAAAATTATCGAAAGGTTTCTAATTAATGAAATAACATTTCCAGAAACGCTGAATGCTGCCTTTTGCAAAAAATCTCTTACTCTTAAAGATCCCCACAGGTTCTGAAAAAAAGACTGGTCGGTATCATAATTTATATTGAGCTTTTCACAAAAAAACTGATAGATAGTTGTAAATTTTTCTTCGTATTTTGGAAGTTGATTTACAATTGTAGAAACACTTGTTCCAATTATTGTTAAAAGAATAATTATCAATATAACGATTAGAACAGCAACAATAAGCGTTGCTAAAATCCACGGAAGTTTTAATTTACTGTTAAGTTTTTTTACCGCAGGGAATGTCGCACAACTTATTAATATTGCAACTGTTAGAGGTAATGTAACAACTGAAGTAAATTTCAGTGTTACAATTAAAAGAGCGAATGCAAAAAAACTTAAAATCGTAAATATGTGCTTATTGTACTGTTCTAATTTCATATTTATTTATTTTTTGGAACAATCTTATCAAATCCACAGAAAGGAACAAGAACTGGTGGAATAGTTACAGATCCATCTTCGTTCTGGTAATTTTCAAGGATTGCAAGCATGGCTCGTCCAACTGCAATTGCAGTACCGTTTAGTGTATGTACATATTTATTCTTTCCGTCATCGTCCTTGTATTTGATATTAAGACGACGAGCCTGGTAATCTGTACAGTTGGATGTAGAAGTTACTTCTCCGTATTCACCACCGTTTCGGCCAGGCATCCAGGCTTCAAGATCCCATTTTCGATATGCTGGAGCTCCAAGATCTCCAGAACAAGTATCTACTACATGGAATGGAAGTCCGAGACCAGAGAAGATTTCTTCTTCAATTTCTCTAAGTTTATGATGCAATTCGTCTGACTGTTCTGGGGTAGAGTATACAAACATTTCTACCTTATCAAACTGGTGTACTCGATACAAACCTTTTGAGAACTGACCAGCAGCTCCGGCTTCGCGGCGGAAACAGTGTGAAAGACCTCCGTATAAAAGAGGAAGCTTTGCTTTATCAAGAATTTCTCCAGAATGATAGCCACCGAGGGTAATTTCTGCAGTAGCTACAAGACAAGTTCCTTCGTCTTCGATTGAATAAACGTTTGATTCATTTCCACGTGGATTAAAACCGATTCCTTTCAATACTTCTTCTCGAGCAACATCAGGAGTGATAAATAATTCAAATCCGTGTTTGCGAAGGATATTTAAAGCATACTGAATTAAAGCTTGTTCGAGGAAAACTGCTTCATTCTTTAGATAGTAAAATTTTGGTCCAGAAACTTTTGTTCCACGGTCAAAATCTAACAAATCTAATTCTTCGGCAATCTGAACATGATCTTTTGGCTCAAAATCAAATTTTCTAGGTGTACCAACTTTCTTTACTTCAAGGTTTTCTGTATCAAGCTTTCCAATAGGAGCATCAGGGTGAATCATATTTGGAATCTGACGAGCTGCTTCTTCAAGTTCAACTTCGATATCAGCAAGTTCTTTATCAACAATAGAGATTTCTTCCTTTATTTTTTTACCAGCTTCGATTAATTCTGCACGTTTTGCATCATCAAGTTTCTGTTTCATTGATTTTGCATTTTCGTTACGCTTCTGTTGCAGCTCCTGCTGTTTTGTAACAAGGCTGGTTCTTTTGTCATAAAGCTCAACAACTTTGTCTGCATCTGCAGTCATATTGCGGTTTTTGATGTTTTCTTTTACTGCTTCAAGATTGTCTTTAATAAATTTATAATCTAGCATTTTACTACCTCTAATATTTTTTCCTTATTGAATTGTGTAACGAACAGAAACTGTAGAAGTTGTAGTTACATTTCCTGTTGCGTCGATTGATTTTTCTGCATTAGTTTCAGTGATTGTTTCTGCAACACCGATTTTGTTACCACTGGCACCTGCTAAAAGGGCGGCAGCATCTTGTGCCTGTTGAATTGCGGCTGTTCTTGCTCTTCTATAGGCACTTGCAGAATCTGTTAAATCGAATTTTACAGATTTGAGTTTTATTGAACCAGACTTACAGTCGATTACTGCTGGTAATAATTCTATATTTCTAACTGTTACAATAATTGAACGACGAGCTTCGTATTGTTGAGCAGGATTTGAAAGAGAACAGGTTCCTGAAATAATGTCTGCCTCATTTACTCCAATTCCTTTTACAGATTCGATTAATCTATTTGAAATTGTATTGTTGTCTGTAACGATTTGTTTTGCACTCCAACCTGCTGTTAAAAGAGTAAATTCTACGATAGCAATATCTGCTGGAGATGTAATTGTTGCAGAACCTTCAACTGTTACTGTTCTGGTTGGTTCCACAATCTTGTTTACAGTACATGCAGAAAACATTGCTAGTGAAATAATTAATGTGCTTACAATTTTAAATATTTTTTTCATAGGTCCTCCAAAAACCAATTATTATCTAATATTTATATAAAAACGCTTAAGAAAAATACTTCTTTTGTTTGCTTTGTCCCATAATTTGCTTGCAGGATAGTTTTTTACAACCAAGTCGTAAGATTCTATAGCATCCTTAATATTCTGTACAGGAGATTTTTCTTCAAGGATTTGTCCCTGTAAGAATAATCCTTCGTCAATTCTTGTTGCAGATTTATCAAAAAAATCAGTTATAGATTTTAATGCTTCTGCATATTGCTTTTGATTATATTGCATCTGAGCCTTGTTAAGTAATTCATCGCTGGTAAGGTTTGCTTCTGACTCAAGCGTTGTTTCTTTAGGCTGTTCATTATTTGCAGAGTTTTTATTATTATCCAGTTTTTTTTCATTAGTGTTTGATGCTACAGCTTTTTCAGGATTTTGATCCGTTGTCTGGATTACAGTTTTTGCCGAAGAATCTTTTTCTTCTCTTGATGACTGTTCCTGCTGAGAATTTTTTTGTGTTGCAATTTTTTGTAAAGGTCCTGGAACCTGTGTTTCCTGTATTTCTTTTTGTTTTTCCTGCTCTTTCTTTTGTGCTTTTACGCTTTCTGCAGTAATTTTTGCCTTTGGAGGTACAATTTCTGCATAAGAAGGGGCTGTTATGTGTGTATCAGGTGTAGTATTCTTGTCCTGAACAATTACTTTAAGATAATCATCGATATAGTTTCCGGTTAATGTATCGTTTTTATAAAAATGAAGAAGGAATTCTCCAGGTACCCGAGAGCGCAATGTAAAAGACTGATCTTTTCCACCAAGTTTGCGTCCACCAAAAATAAAGTTCTTATTTTTTATATCAATATTTCCTTCGGAATCAATATTTCCCTGATAAATCCAGCCTTTTCCTGGATAGGTAATATCGATAAATTGATTTCTCTGCATTGTAACAGTTCTACTTGGAATAATTTTATCTAAATCTATAGAATAATCTTCTTCGGCTTCTTCTGTTTCTGCAAGGTTTTGTTCTATTTGACCAGAACTGTTATTCCCATCAAGACTTTCTGTTGAAGATGTTTCTTCTTCTTTTATTGACAAAGAATCAGATGGTTGATTGTTGTTTGCTTCATTTAGTTCAGAAGCTGCCTGGTCAGAAGAAACCTGAGGGTCTTGTTTTGTATCTTCGTTTTTAACGAACTGTTCAAGTTCTGAAGTGAGTCGCTCAATTTCTTTTTCCAGTCGTTTTCTTTCTTCTTCTTGATTTTCAGCTTCTTTTAAAAGAAACTCAACTGTGGCGTCTTCATTATTTACAGGTTCATAAGAAATCTCTTCTTTTTGAGATAAACTTTCATTGTCAGATTCTATTTCAGAGTTGTTATGTGTTTCAGTTTCTGTAAGTTCTGGTAAAGCTTCGTCTTGAACAGGCTCTTCTAAATCTTTCAGATCTTCGTTTATGTAATCTTGTTCGTCTACAGAGGATTGAACAGATTCTTCTGCAATATTTGATTCAGATTCTGTTGGTGTTGAGGCACAAGAGAAAAGAATTATAGAGAAAAGTATAAATGTATTAACTAAAAGAAGTTTAATTTTTTTCATGGAGCAGCTCCAATTATTTCAGAAATTGTTCTGTCATTTGTATCTGCAAGTTTTGTTATTTCATTTTCATCTGGTGTTGTAAACCATCTTTCAATTTCAGAATCACTCCAGTTTAATTCTGTCTTGCGTTCTGTTATATATCCGTCAGGAACTACCGGGCCGTTAGGAATAATCAAAGGCTGGTCAATTACGAGGACTTTTTGAGGTTCTACGTCAGGTACCTTTTTCTTTTTATTTGAAAAACCTAAAACGATTAGTGCAAAGAAGGTCATTAACAATAAAAGACTTGAAACAATAATTGTTTGTTTCTTGTTTTCCTGGAGAAAAAATCTAATGTTGTCTAATGATTCCTTAAAATCAATCATTATTCCTGATTTTCCTTATTAGTTTCCGCTTTTTCCTGAGTTTCCAAAGCCTCTTCTGCTTCTTTTAAGGCTTTTTTAGCTTCCTGTTCACGGCGCTTTTCTTCTGCCTTTTGTTCTTCCTGTTCGCGTTTTATTCGCTCGAGTTCTGGATCTGTAATAGTTCCGTCGGCGTTATAAATACGTTTAGGAGGTCTTGGCGGAATATAGGTGCCTTCTTCAGGAGGTACATCTTCTTCTACAAAGTCATCCGAATTTCTATCTACTTTAGCTCCTATGCGAATGTCTTCATCCAGACGTAAAGCAATAATCTTACTAACACCTGATTCTTCCATTGTAATTCCCAGCATTGTACTTGCACCCATAACAGTTTTTTTGTTATGAGTAATAACAATGTACTGAGAAACATTTGCAAAACTTTCCAGAGTTGTGACAAAACTTGAAACGTTTTTGTCATCAAGTGCAGCATCGATTTCGTCCAGCAAACAGAATGGGCTAGGGCGAACTTGATATGTTGCAAATAAAAGCGCAACCGCAGTCATGGTCTTTTCACCACCGGACAAAAGTGCAATACTTTCCAGTTTTTTTCCAGGCGGCTGAGCAAGAATTTCAATACCGCTTGTAAGAACGTTCTGAGGATCTTCAAGACGAAGTTCTGCACGACCGCCATTAAAGAGTCTACGGAACATGTTATGAAAATTCTTTTTGATTTTATTATAAGTCTCCAGGAACATTTCAGAAGATTTAGACTTAATTTCTTCGCTTACTCGTATAAGATTGTCCAGACTCTTCTGCGTATCTTCGTAATTAGCCTTTTGGCGTTCAAAGCGTTCCTTAATTTCTGCAAACTCTTCAACTGCCATAAGGTTTACTTGTCCACAAGATTTAAGGATTTCTTTTGCTTCA
>CADBSK010000018.1 GCA_902797305.1 uncultured Spirochaetaceae bacterium
AGATATATATGTAGAATATATTGTTTGTGAAACGAATCTGGAAAACATAAATGCAGAAAGTTTCAATCGATTAAAAACTATTGCTAGGATATTACCAATTTATGAACATTATTGTTCCAGCGTATGTAAACCAAATATCACTTTATTTTCTGCCTATGAAATACCAAATTTAGGAGTTAAAGCAATTCCATTGGAAACATTTTCAAAGATATTCAAATCAGATTATGGTTCTTTATGGGTTGAATCTATTTTATCGAATTATGAAGCATCGAGTGTTTACGAATGGTTAAAATTTTGGATTAACACACGACAAACTATTATTACGAATTTATTGAATTGTTATAAACTGATTTGTTATAGATTGAAGTGCGAATCAGGGAATAGTTTTATAAACAATATTATTTCAAGTGGGGTAGAAATAAATAAAAGTTTAGGAATGGCTTTTTATTTTCCGCATTCTAAGAGACCTTTTGAAAAGAGTATAGATGATGTTGGGAATTTTGAAAAAAAAGCAAAAAAATATTTTTCTAGTATAAACAATTTCATAAATCAGTTTTCTGATTTGCTTTGTCATAAAGAAAATCAAAATTTAGCTTTTTTTAATCTTTCTGATTCATATAATAATCTAAGGGCTATGCAAGAATGGTTTGTAAAGTTTTGTAACGTACAAAAGATTTTCATCAACGAAAATACAGAATTATGTAAAGAAGAGATAAATATTTTAGGAAAAATAAGGGATGCTGCAGAATTCTATCTTGAACAAAAGCCTTCGAAATATTTTAGCACAGCATCCGTTTTGTCATATCATGATAAAAAAGAAATAATATTCCTTAAGCAAATTGAAGAATGTTTATCTTCTCTTAAAGCGAATTTTTCTGTAATTTTTCCTAATGGTTTTATAAATGATGGACTTTTGAAAATATATCCATTAGTTGTAAATGAATTTAATTTTAATGATGAAGAAAGGATGAATTTGTTTACACTCTGTTTATCTTCTCTTGCATCACAGAACGAATCACAAATTTCTTTTGTAAAAATTGCTTTTATTAATAATGATGGGGTTATAACATTTGGTCTTTCATTTTCATTTGAATGCATGCGAGAATTGTTCGATATCTTAAATGGTAAAGAGGAAGCAAATATCGAAAAACCACCATTTCCTCTTTCATCTAACAGCTTTGACAATCAATTTATATCATGTTTTGATATGCAGCTTAAAATCCAAGAAATAAAAAAAGATACTTTATCTTTTGTGAAAATTCTTTCAAAGTTATGGGAATATTCAAAATACAGAGAAAATCTTAAAGAAGACAGCGATATAAAGTATTTACAATCAAAACTTAAAAATATAATAACTGAAATAGATATTTTATCTAATGATTTAGACAAAGCGTATATCCAAATTGTACAAGATTTATGTGCTAAAGTTTATAGAGGCATGGGCTTTGATGATAGTGAATATAATAAGTATTATAATATACAAAACAAATAATAAACTATTTGAATTTTATTTTTGACTTTAATCAAATATTATGTTATAGTTATTATAGCGGGGGGTGTTATTATGGCTTTGACGGATTTAAGCAAGAATGTCAGACGATATATGAAGCTGCAAAAGCTTTCTATTCCTCAATTGGCTGCTAAGAGTAGTTTGGGAACAGCGACACTGTCTAATATTCTTAATGGAAAATCTGCTCCTAACTCTTCAACATTAATAAAAATCTCATCTGCTCTTGGAGTATCTTTTCCAGAATTATTAGCGGAAATACCCAAGTTAAAAACACTCCGCTTTAGAACAAAATCAAAGCTTACTGCAAGAGAAGTTGCTGAAAGAGATCAAGTGGAAATAGATTCTGCAATTTGGTTGAAAAATTATGTTGATTTGGAAGAATTGACGGGTACAAAATCAGTTTTTAAGTTTGACAAAATAACTGCTACCAATCCAATGGAAGCAGCTAAAGAAGTTAGAAAAGTTTGTAAGATAAAGGATGCTGAGCCAATATATGATTTGGTTTCGCTAGTAGAAGGTGCCGGCATAAAACTTTATCTTAATGATTTTAATTTTCAAAAGACATTCGGGCTTTCTGTAAACAAAGAAGATGGAGGCCCTGCAATAATAGTAAATAATAGCGAAGCCATAAGTGTTGAACGAAAAATATTTACTATAGCACACGAGCTTGGACATCTGTTACTGCATAAAAGTTCTTTTGATGGCGAAGTTTCAGAAGAAAATAATGCTGAAGAAAAACAGGCAGATATGTTTGCGGGTGAATTATTAATGCCTGAAGAAGCCTTTTTTAAGCAATGGGAAGCTCATAGAGGAATTTCTTGGATAGATGCTGTTTTGCAGATAAAGCAGTATTTCGGCGTAAGTTATCAGACAGTTCTCTATAGATTAAATGATTTGATGAAAGACCGGTTTCCTTCTGGTTATTTACATAAAGAGTTTGCAAGGCTTTATCGTCAAAAATATGGGCATGATTTAAAAAATCACTATGAGCCAAATTCAATAGCAGATATAGCTCCTGCAAAAAATGAACCAAAAGAGTTGTCATCTTTTAATTTTACCGAAGAAAGATTTGAACGGCTTGTTCGCCAGGCTTACGAGCAGGAGAAAATCTCAATAAGCCGCGCTGCTGAAATCTTGAATCTTTCTGCAGAAGAAATGAGAGAACGAGTTGCTGAATGGCTGTAGTTGCTATTTGTGATGCCAATATTTTGATAGATTACTCAAAGTCAGATCTTTCGATTGTTTCGAAAATTGTTGAATACTATGGGCAAGTTTGTGTCCCGGATATTATTTTGCAAGAAGTAGGTGTAATATCTGATGAGGAGGCTGCAAAATTAGGTATTACGATTGTGGAAACTCCGTTGGAATTGGAAGAAGTTTCTTCTCTTTCTTTTCAGGACAGAACATGTCTTTATTATGTTAAAAAAAACAAATGGACTTGTCTTACAAATGATACAACGTTAAGAAAATATTGCGAAGCTGCCGGTGGAACTGTTATATGGGGTTTGGAAATGCTTTTGAAATTAGTAGAAGCTAATTTTATTACAGCTAGTCATGCTGAAAAAATGGCAAGGAAGATAAATCAAGTAAATCCTGAAATAAATGATAAAATATTACAAGCTTTTTTGACAAAATTGAAGAAATAGCCTGTGTCAAAAATACAACGTAATTTTTCAGGGGCAGGGCCTACGCCGCCGTGGAGGGGCGGCTTTGCCGTTCCGAAGGAATGGAGCGAGAGCGGAACCCCGGAAGGGCGGTGACGCAAAGGCATGGGCGGTCGAATTAGCCAAGGAATAGAATGGTAGAGCGTAAAAAGCACCGTCCAGAAGAAAAACAGAGAGTGAAAATGCATAAATATGCAGTTCTTTGCATAAAAATATTGACATTCAAAGTAAAAAAACGATAGTATAAAATTATGATTAACCC
>CADBSK010000019.1 GCA_902797305.1 uncultured Spirochaetaceae bacterium
AAAAAGGGACATCGACAACTATACTACATTTCAGATAGTCAACGTTGACCATTAAAACATAGATAAGTCTTTTGAAGAAAAGTGAGGGTTTTGTTTGTTGTTTTATCTTATTTTCTCAACAATAATTCAGAAGTCATATCTTTTAAACTCAAAAAATATCAAATCGAGTCATATACCTTCCCTGGAAATTTCAAAGAAACAATAAATACAAATCTTGTGTCTAGGAATCGAATATATTCTCTGAATACTTTTTTGTCAAGGATTTTTTATAAAAATAAAGAATACTGACAGCCAGCCAGTATTCTTTAGGATAAGACAGTTCTTTCACTCAAAATATAATTCCGTAGTTTCAAAAGGGAACGAACGTGTGCATTACAGCTGCATCATCGTTCGTTCCAGAAATCTATATTATGAGCAATCGCTTCTACTAATATGTTATTTAATTTTTATTAATATACATTTCTGACATATAGATTGTTATCTGAAATAAATTTCTCATACTCACTATTTGTTATAATATCTTCTTTTGAAATTGCAGAGCCTTCAAGATGAAAGTCTTCGCCTTTTCTGACACGACTAGCTGCGACATAAACTAGATTCGGCCTTGCCCGTCCCCCAGAAAAGACAACTGCTATTTTACCAAGAGTCATTCCTTGTGCTTTATCAATAGTATGTGAGAATCCTAATGTAAAAGGCCACTGTTTGATTTTCCCTAATTGAAAATATTCACCAATTTCAGAAAAACCATAAAAAGGGAATTCTTCTTTTTTAACTTGAACGATATCCTTCTCATTTATTTTCCCATCTCTTTCAAGCGCAACAATAACAGAGGTCATATTACCAACCCCATCAAAAACTAGTTCCATGACTTTTCCTCTCTGCCCATTTGTCCATCTGAGACTTGATGAAGTATCATTCTTGTAAAATAAAATGGTTGCCCCTTTTTTTAACAGGACAATTTTAGGTACATTTTCTTCTCCTATCAGATTCTGATAATCTCCATATTGTTCTTCAAATTCTTCTTTACTCTTTTTATAAAATATTTGTCTTTTACATGGAAAGACTTCTCCTTCAACATGACGAAGCATTACAGAGTTTATATAAGCAGCCATTTTATTTGTTGATGTCAGATATCTGTATCGCTCGTCAAAACTTAATTCATCTCTGTAGTTCCTGTTAAGATTCGCCACGATTTCATCTGTAATATCTCCATTCCTAAGGCTATCAAGAACTTTCTGAAAAGTTTCGTCCTTCTCCTGTCTATGATTTGTTTTTAATTCGTAAAAATTAAACAGGGAGGAAATAACACCTCTATTCCTGAACAACTCCATATTATAAAAGCTTATATCTGGTGCCATATCATCTCTCAGTCTGGCCTCTGGAACGGGTTTTAACTGTCTCATATCCCCAAAAAGAATAACTTTCATACCACCAAACGGAGCATCATTTTGCCGTTCATGGATTAATATTTTATTTACCAAACGAAACAACGAAGCAGATAGCATAGAGCATTCGTCAATAATTAACACTGATGCTCTCCTGAGTTCTTCTGAATAAGGATTTGGCTTCTTTACTTTGCGGAAACGACCAATCCCAAATAATTTATGTATTGTAAGACCTTCAATATTTTTTGCCGCAGTTCCAGTAGGTGCACATGATAACAGTTCCATCTCTCCATAAACCTCCTGAAGTTTTCGAATGACGAAAGATTTTCCTGTCCCGGCAGCCCCTGTTACAACAGCACATTTGCGATTTTCCACAAGTTCATGTATAAGGTCTTCTGTACTGAATGTGGACTTATTAATAGATTTCATATTAATAAGTCCATACACATATAAAATTTTAAACAGAAGTATGACTATTACTCTTTAGGAACTACATTTAGTTGCAAACAAGTAATGTAAAAATAAATATTTATAATTATCTTAATATATATTAAGAGGTCTTCTTCAATTCATTGCCTATTTTTGGAACCTGACCACACTCTGAAGCAGTCTGAATAAAATCAAACAAGGGATGAACCAGATCTTTTTTAACATAAGCAATGGCATACTTTTTCCAGGATTTTATTAATATAGGTGCATACCTAAAAAACAATTCATAGAAATTACCATAAAGCAATTTGACATCCAAATAATTACAGGTTTTGATATTTAATCGAAACTCAAGTCGTACTGGTTTTATTTTTTCTATTTCTTCATAAGATAACTGATTCACAGCCTTTAGCCGCTCATGCCTATCATATATTATGATCTGAGATTTATAATCTCCATGATCGTTACTGTAGAACGTCGTCTTCCCTACTCTTTTTGCAGTGACGAAAGGTTTTATATGTTCCCAACTGTCAAAGTCGAAGAAGAAGTCCAATTCCGTAAGCTTACAAATCTTCGACAAGTGAAATACCAGCCTGAAATCCTCCGAATTACTTCGCTCTTTATATATGTCCGGAATATAATAATAATCCGGAATGAATATTATTTTCATTTTTATAAGTATTTGTAATGCCTTAAAAACAATTTGATGGCATGATTTAACTTGTTTATCGAAGATAAGGTACATATAAATAAACTCTGCCTGAATATTCAGATAATAATGGTGCACAATGCTTTCTGAATTTTTTATCAAACTATCCGTTCTGCTTATAGAAAGGCCTTTGCAAATGTTATGGATATATGATATTTGATTTATATGCTGGACCTTTGAGAAATATAAATTTTGCATAACAGCGTAATTAATAAATCCATTTGTTATTTTTATAGAAATAGTGTCCACTCCTTCATATAAATTATTAATTTGTTCAATCATATTAAAGCTCCTATACATTTTATGTTTCCGGAGTATATTTTTTTACAAAAACAACAGACTTCCTTATTTCAATTGTTTATTAAATACTGTTTTTAAAGTCAGAAAGACACGGTTACTTGAAGATGCAACCAGTGCAAAGACAAAGGGAAACGCACAAAAACAAACCTGTGATTCTTTTCCACATAACTTAGGATTAATAAAACGGTAATGACTTTCGTTCGTAAAAAAATATTTATAGAATTGTATTCTTTACTAGATTTAGTGTAAAATATTAAGAAATACGGTTATTTCTTAATATTTTACACCGTATTTAGGATAAATAATGAATATAAACAAAACATTTTCATTCTTAAAATCACAGATAGACAACTTCGAATATGGCCAGAAAGCTGATAAATCGAAAATAACTGGAAAAAAGGCATTGAAGAAATATCTTAAAGAAACTTTCAAAAACAATCCAAATAAAGATGAAAGATATGTTTCTGATCAAGTAGACGATCTTTATAAACTTCTAGAGGATAGAACTATATCTGATTCAGATCGTTTTCACTTTATGAACGATTCAGATATTTTTTATAGCATTTTAAAAGCCCTTAAAATAACATTCGAAGAAGTCATGGAAGGCAAAATAATACAAGATGAATCTTACTCAGATTTAAGGGATGACCACAAAGAAATAAAGGAAACACTTTCAGGGCTTACAGAGATTGTCCAGCTTGCATACGGAGCAACACAAAGATCTGATATTGATGTAAAGCAAAAAGAATTTTCTTCGCTGTTTTTTACAATAAATTTTTTTAATGAAAAAATGAGAGACCTTAATACTTATGAAGGCCATCAAAATAAAGAAAAGAATGAGGATGCACAACAACTGGCATCCTTTCTTACATTCGGTATTATGAATGAATCTGCACAAATATATACAGTCTCATCAATACAAAACCTTCTGAAAGATAAACTTCCATTAGAATTCCTTATGCTTCAATATCTATTGACCATTCAGCAGAGCAAGAAGACAGAATTGTCAAAAGCTATTGCAATGCTTAAAGGTGATAAAGGAAGAAAATATTATGATAAACTTGCGCAAAAGCTTACAGAAGAATTTAATAACAAAGCGGATATTTTTAACGAGTATTTTCCTGCGTCCGGAGATAATCTTGACTTGAATTACTTCATCTATTCATGCGATATCTGCTTCCTTGATTCTTTAAATCGAATTGCCACTATATATACCTCTTCATACTTAAAAAATACTAAGTACAAATATCAGAGAAAAATGGTCGAAAACAATCAGTCTTCAAAAGATTTAAAAGTAAATCCGTTTGTACTTTCAAATGTAAATAATTGGTTAAGTTTTTTTGCATACAATGAATTGGAAAGAACTTCTATCAAGTCAAATTATGATATTCAGACAGACTGGATTAAAGACTTCCATAACTCTTTTTTGAAGAAATGTGGAAGTATGTTACGTCAGCTTTCTGTTTATCTTGAGAAAATCAAAATTAGAAATTATACATCGCAGGTAGTCGTTGAGATTCGTGATTTGTTATCAGAATATATTTCAATAACAGTTAAAGTAATTTTTGGAAGTAATTACTTTATAACTGATGAATTGAGTGAAAAAATTGAAACCTTTATTGATAAATTTAATCATCATACAATAATAATAAGTCACGATATGGCAGGGGTAAATAGTGATGAAGAAGATTAAGCTTTTTCCATATCAAAACGGATATTACTCAGATGTACGCAATGCTCTTGAGAAACATTCCGGTGCACTTCTCTGCATGGATACAGGAATGGGTAAGACATATGTGGCAACAAAACTTATTCAAGATTCAATTGAGTCTTCTCCTAATGTGAAAATACTGGTTTTAGTTCGAAAGAAAAATTTGAGCGACCCCTGGGAGAGACTGTTTAAAGACAGTTCTGCTCTTGTTGATGATGATGGCACTCCCCTTTTCTTTTTGTATTCTAAGGCAGAAGGCAAGAAACTCAAATCAAACAAGGATTCAAGACCAGATTTTGTTGATTTTAAGGTCATTCTCGCAAATTATGAAATTGTTGAGTCAAACATTGAAGATTTTACCGGCTTGGAATGGGACTTAGTGATATATGATGAGATTCACGACAGAACCTCAAAAGAAAAGGCCCAAGACATATTAAGAAAATTGACGCACTTGAATATAAAGAAACAGCTTGGATTAACAGCATCTCCTATGAAAAATTCTATGAAAGAATTACTTTTTCTGCACAGTTTTATTCTCAATAATAAGACGATAGTTGACACTTATAAGCAGTATGAAGAATGGGTAGCTGAATACAAGGAAAAAATATCA
Organism: uncultured Spirochaetaceae bacterium; assembly: GCA_902797305.1. GTDB lineage: Bacteria > Spirochaetota > Spirochaetia > Treponematales > Treponemataceae > Treponema_D. Next base: position 5,145 of record CADBSK010000019.1, read on the forward strand.
ACTGACCTTAATAATAATTCACAAAATCAGCGTAAAATTAAATTAATCGAAGAACAATTGCAATATTTTACATTTCCAAATAAGTCTAATGAAGTTATTAAAAATATTGTAGAATACCAAATAGAACTAGAAATAGCTGAAAAGATTAAAAAAGAATTTGGAACCACTATTTTCTATTATTCAAAAAGGGATAAAGATGTTCCGATTCTACCCCCATTAATAACCAGAAATATATATCTTCCCATTTTATCCGCTCAAAGTGCTGAGATTTTATTGAATATCCCAGAAGATAAGAAGTATAAACTCTGGGATAACCAATCAATGATGGTGGAAACATCTCCAGCTGCTGCTTATTCAGCTGACAAAATTACTTTGGAACGAAAAGAGCTAGGAATCTCAACCAAAGAAATTTTTGTGAGACAGTTGGTAAAATATATTACAGAAAACACCAATGACAAAATTGTTATATTTTCCCAATTGACAAGAATACTAGCATATTTCTTGAGAAAATTGGAGGATTTTGGTTGCATATTGATAGAAGGAAAAACAAAAGACTATTTGGAACAAATAGAAAAATTCAATAAAAATCCAGGAAAACGAGTAATCCTTGTAAGCATTGATGCATATAAAGAAGGTATAGATTTAAGATGTGCGAACCATGTCATTTTCCTTGATCTTCCGTATAATCCGCAGGTATTACTTCAGGCGAAAGACCGTTGTCATAGAACGGGACAGAAAAAAAATGTATTTGCATATTACCTTTTTTATAATTCTCCATGCACATTTTCACCTGATAAGATAAGGGCAAAATACTTGAAATTTAAGAATGATATATTTGAAAAATATTTTGGTATCGATTCGAATGGAAATAAACTCCCAGAGTTTATTATCGAGAATTATACTTTTGAGTATGATGAAGAAAATGAAGTCGGCCAAAACGATGATATGCTTACTAATTATTCATCATTAAAGACATTTCTTAATTATTTTTTTAAGACACTGGAATTTAGTTATCAATATGAGAAATACAATACAAGTGAAAAAAAAGAAAATGTTTTAGCTAAATATAGTATTTACGCTTCCTATTCAAAATTTGAAGGTACGGGCGAAAATAGTTATTCACAAGTTCAACCTATAGAAAAAGAGTCCGATTCTAAAGAAATAATCCTAGAAATAGATGGAGAGTTTCATATTTGATGAAAAATACGAAGATAAACATTCTTTTTTATCTCTGACATTCCTTGTTACACTTTGTGTGTTAAATTCTAGATATTAACGTTTTATGGATTTTTTGAAAAATACCTTTGAGAGAAATTTTTTGAATATCAAATAATTAAAATTAACTGGCGTACCAGATAATATTGGTTTATAATTAAATGTAAAGTATTTTTGATGGAGGAAGTAAGTGTCCGTTGTAAGTATTATAAAAAGTGAGGCTCCAAAATTAGGTTCTAGAGTATTTCTGGCACCTGACATTCCGGAGAAATATCTTAATAATGCCGTTCTTAGTATTTCAGAGTCTAAGGCAGATCCAGATTTTGTAATTGCTGTTTTGGATACAAGTTTATTAAATAGTTGTAAAGCTGGTGTTTTGTTTACAGGGGATTCCTTATTCTTCAAA
>CADBSK010000020.1 GCA_902797305.1 uncultured Spirochaetaceae bacterium
AATTAAAAGGACTGACCCCTTTACAATTTAGGAATCAGTCCTTAAAATCAGCCTAGTTAAAGTGTCCAATAATTGGGGTGCACTTCACAGGTAGCCTTTTTTTTACATGAAAAAAAAATTTTTACTTTTAATAATTTGTCTTTTTAGTTCCTCTGTATTTAGTCTGGATTTTTATCTTTCTCCTGTTAGTTCTTATTCAAATGAGTATTATTCAGATTATCTTTATTCAGAAAGAGGGCGGTTATTAAGCCAACTCGAATATAAAGCTTCTTATTTATTTAAGTATGGATTAAATTTTGCAGTAATTAATAACAACTTTGAATTTGATACAAATTTATTGACATCCCTTCCAGTCAAGTGTGGAACTCTATACGACAGTGACTGGCAAAAAGAAAATTTAAAAACGAGTTTATCTTTTCATGATTTATATTCCACAGCTGTAATTGATTTAGAAATTACTACAAAGTATCACATAAATCTTGGCCATTTTTTTACGTTGTCTCCTTCTTATAGTTTAATTTATAATTTCAGATATTTTTCTGCAGCCCAGGGAACTGCATTTAAAGGTAGTCCTTATTGGACTGGATTAGATACATACGTTTCCTGGGATTCAGAATATGCAGTACAAAAAAAAGTTTATGGAATCGACTATTTTAATAATATTTTTTCTCTAAAATTAGCTCTTGCAGGGACTTTTAAAATTAATTCACATTCATTTTCCTTCTGTGCCGGTATATCGCCATACACATATATACTTTCAATTGATCATCATTTAGGGTCTAGTGGCGGTTCGTATTATCAGATGGTACAAAAGGCATGCTGGTCAGTTTTTGATTTTGGTCTAGGATATAAATATAAGCTTTATAACGAATCCTTTTTATTTTTTGACTGTAACATTGATTTTTCGTTAATTCTTCCGGGTGATTTATATTATGGCTATTTTGCTATTGAAAATATAATTGCCGATGAAACAAGCGCTTTGAAATACGCAAAATTTAATTTTGTTGCAGGTTTTTCTTTTAAATTAAATAACAAAAAATAAGAAACTTCTTATTTTTCTCTTATTTTTTTCTCATGAAAATTGATTTTAGGTGTATTATATTTATACTAACAGAAGTTGAGACAGAGAGTTCAACTTAGGAGGTAACTTATGAAAAGAACTTTTAAAAAGGTTTTTATGATTAGTATGTTGGCTTGCATGGCATGTACATTTGTTTTTGCTAAAGGTAAAAAAGACAAGGCTGCAGAAGAGCCTACTGTTGTAGAAACAGAAAAAGAACCAATCGATATGAATGATCCAGGTTGGGCAAAATAAATTAAAATTAGCTTATAAAACGGCCAAAACAGTATTACCCCTTCTGTTTTGGCCGTTTGTATTTTTAAATGAATAAAAAAAAAGGCAGTTCATAAAGCTTTAGTAATCTTTAAGAACTGCCATTATTTTATTGAAGTTGGGTTATTAATTATTCAATAACTTCTGCTTCTTTGTATGTATCCATATAGTACCATTCACCAACAAGTGTATTCTTTGGATATACATTTGCATAAACAGCAAGTTTTTTCTGAGTTAGTTTTGATTCACTATCTACAGCTGTAAATGCATTTGGAATATTACCCTGGATAACCTTGGTGCCAATATATGAACCTGAAGTTTTATAATCTTCAATAGCAAATTCTTCGACTTGTTCCTCTGTTAATTTAAGAATTGCATAGTCATAAGAACCATCGATAAGAGCTCTTTCATACAAATAAATGATTTTATCATCTCCATCAGTTAACAAAGTTGTTTGGTTTGTTGAATTTAAAGTAACATATACTTTTTCCTGAGGTTCTCCGGAAGTTGTATTAATTGTACTTACTGTGGTTGCACCAAAATTGCTTTTTTCAAGATCATCATCCTTAATATTTACGAATTTCGATACATAGTAATTACCGTTTTCTGAAATACTCATGATATAAAAATCGTGTGCTCCTGCAGGTGCATTTTCATCAACACTATCTTCAAATCCGAAAATTGTACCCATCATACCAGTACCATAGTCGTGGTTTGATGTATTTTTACATCCTTCATCTCCACCCTTGAATGTAACTTTTACAAGGCCACCGGCATGTTTCAAGGCAGTATCATTGTATTTACGATAAATATCATCAGAATCATTAGTGTAATTGATAGTATACTTTTTACCACCACCAATAATTCCATCACCACAAGATACAAATCCCATAACTGCAGCGGCAGCTACGACACCAAATAAAATTTTTGAAAGTTTCATAGTTTTAAAACTCCATTTTTTTCTGCTCAATGTTTTTTTTGAGCGATTTTTCTTTTCCATACGGAAAAGGTTACCCCTTAAAAGTGGTACCTTACACTAGGGAAGCCATTCTGTGCCTTTTTAAAATGAAAATGCGTTCTAGGCTTCCCTTCAGTTTTGTAAACAAAACTGACACGTGCATTTATTTCACAACTTTTTTTCAAAAACTTTGCAGAAAATGGGGACTTTTATACGAATAAATATATAGAGAGTTTTCTAAAAAAAAATTGAGGTTAAAAATGTCAAATTATCAGAAAAAGTTCAAAGACCGATTATTTACCTTTATCTTTGGTCGCGATAGTGAACAAAGTAAACGATGGCGACTAGACCTTTACAATGCGCTAAACGGTACGCATTACACCGACCCAGATGCGCTCAAAATCAACACCATCGAAAACGTAATCTACATTTCAATGCACAATGACGTGTCTTTTATCGTCGACAACGAAATGAACCTCTACGAACAACAAAGCTGCTTTAATCCGAACATGCCACTGCGAGGGCTCTTGTATTTTTCACAACTTTACAACGCACATATAAAATCTCGTGGCGAAAATATTTTAAGCTCCAGAAAAATTATGCTCCCAACTCCAAAATATGTCGTATTTTACAACGGCCTCAAAGAAGCTCAAGAAACTTGGAAAATGCGCCTATCAGATTCATTTAAAAAGAATCCTGAGCCGGGAGATTTTGAATGGACCGCAACCGCCATCAACATAAACCGCGACCACAACAAAGAACTTCAAAAAAATTGCAAACCGTTGTATGATTATATCAGTTTTGTGGCCAAAACCCGCGAAAACCTATTTTCCGGCACCCACAAACAGGAAGCCTTTGAAAAAGCCGTCGACTGGGCAATAAATCAAAATCTTCTCGAAGGCCTCTTCAAAAAATACCGCGCGGAGGTACTTGATATGATCCTAACTGAATACGACGAAGACTTTAACAACAAAACCTGGTACGAAGACGGCGTGGAAGATGGTATTTTAAAAGGAAAACTCGAAGATGCGGAAAAGTTATTAAAAATGAAAATACTCTCTCTGAAACAAATCGCTGAGGTTACAAATTTATCAATTGAACAGATACAAGAACTACAAAATAAAGGTGTAGTAAATGCATAAATCAAAAGCCCTTTGAAAGTGCCGTCAAATTGGCGATTCAGGAGAATCTCCTCGAAGGGCTTTTTGCTAAGGTTCATATGCTAAGTTTCGTATCTTGCTAATTCTTAATAAAAAAATTATAGTTTTAGCGAGGTTTTTTTATGTCTAAGTATTTTCCATTAAACAATGTAGAACTTAAGGAACTTGTAAAAAAGTTTCCCACACCGTTTTACTTATATGATGAAAAGGCAATTCGCCAGAATATGAGGGAATTTACAAAAGCTTTTAGTATTTTTCCAATTTTTAGAGAACATTTTGCTGTTAAGGCTTGTCCTAATCCATATATTCTTAAAATCCTTGCAAGCGAAGGTTGTGGAGCGGACTGTTCTAGTGCTCCTGAACTTATGCTCAGCGAAATGAGCGGAATTAAAACCGATCATGTTATTTTTACAAGTAATGAAACTCCTGCTTCTGAATATCAGCTTGCTTATAAACAGGGAAACATCATCAACCTTGACGATATTACACATATAGAATATTTAAAGAATGCTCTCGGCGGAAAATTGCCGGAAACAATCTGCTTCCGCTACAATCCTGGTTCATTAAAGCAGGGTGGTGTAAACGCAATCATCGGTAAACCTGAAGAAGCAAAATACGGTTTAACCCGTGAGCAGATTCTTGAAGCCTACGCAATCTGTAAAAAAGAAGGGGTAAAGCATTTTGGGCTTCACACAATGGTTGCTTCTAATGAACTTAATCCTGATTCTTTTGCAGAAACTGCTAAGATTCTTTTTGAACTCTGTGTTGAACTTAAAGAAAAAACTGGCGTAAGAATCGAATTTACCGACCTTGGCGGAGGTCTTGGTATTCCTTATAAGCCTGATCAGAAAAAAGTGGACTACAACGAAGTTGCACAAAAAATCCGCGCTTTGTATGACCAGATTATTGTTCCTGCTGGTCTTGATCCACTTGGAATTTACTGGGAATGCGGTAGACCAATTACAGGGCCGTATGGATGGCTTGTTTCAACTGCAATCCACGAAAAACACATTTACCGTGATTATATCGCTCTTGATAGTTGTATGGCTGATCTTATGCGTCCTGGTATGTACGGCGCTTACCACGAAGTTACTGTCAGTGGAAAAGAAAATGAACCAAAGACTGAAGTATACGATGTAGTAGGCAGTCTCTGCGAAAACTGCGATAAATTTGCCGTTCAGCGCCCTCTTCCAAAAATCGATATGGGTGACCTTGTAATTATTCATGATGCAGGTGCTCATGGTAGAGCAATGGGCTTTAACTATAACGGTAAGTTACGTGCCGGAGAAATTCTTATGCGCGAAGATGGTACTTTTGTTCAGATTCGCAGACGGGAAACGGTTGAAGACCTTTTTGCAACATTGGATTTAAATGGCGTTGATAGTTTTAAGGCCTAAAGTGTTGTTTACTGAATTTATTTTATAACGAAACGGGATGTCTAATAAGTTAAGTGCATAAGTTCATACTTTTTAGACATCCCTTTTTTTGTTACATAATTAAGTTTTAAGAGTTTATTATATATGAAATGTTTTAAATCAAAATTTTTAAGTTTATTCTTTGTTTTACTTGGTTTTATAATCTTTGCCGAGCCAACTGCTGTTAAGGGGCTTTATTCATATAAGCTGAATAACGGACTTAGTTTGTTTGTTGCAGAAAATCATAGTGTTCCCCTTTCTTATATCGAAATTGCAGTTCGTTGTGGCGCTTATACACAAACAGAAGATACGAACGGTCTTTTTCACTTGTATGAACATATGATGTTCAAAGGAAATTCCCTTTATAAAGATGCAGCTTCTGTGACAAAAGCCCTGTCTGATTTAGGAGTTGCAGAATGGAATGGAACTACAGACATTGAGTGTGTTAATTATTATTTTACAATTCCAAGTGATATGACAGAAAAGGGACTTGAGTTCTGGAATGCTGCGATTAGAACCCCAAAAATGGATGAGACAGAACTTGAGAACGAAAAGAAGGTTGTTCTTTCTGAGATTAAGGCTAATTTTTCTAACCTTGATAGAATATATTTAAACTCTAAAAATAAATTACTTTTTAGTGAAGCTCCGTACAAACTGACTACAAGTGGAAGCGAACAAGTTGTGCAAAATGCCACAGTTAAGCAGTTAAAGGAAATACAGAAACGATTTTATATTCCTAATAATGCAGCTGTTTTCGTAGGTGGCGATGTTGAACCTGATAAAGTTTACGCCATGGTAAAAAAGATTTTTGGTTCATGGAAAAAAGGCCCTGATCCATTTGAAAATAAAGAGTCAAATCCCGATCGCTTAGTTGAGTTTACAAAAAATCCTTTTTCTAAACCTGTTTATGCTGTTATGGCTAATGATAAAATCTCTAAGGATATTGCTCAAATAGAAGTTAGCTATAGAGGTCCTGATTGTTATTTTGACAGGGATGACACTTATTCTGCAGATATTTTGTGCGATTTAATGAGAGTTCCAAATGGATATTTTAAGCAATACATGTGTCAGGATCCATTACTCTTTATTCCTGATACAAATTATGTAGGGGCAAGTTATTATACAAGAAAAATTAATGGGATTTATTCATTTGTGGCCGTAGTTCAAAATCCTAATAACAGTGTGGCGGAACGCGCTATATATTTTGCAGATATTATCCCTAAAGTTGTAAAGGCGGAAGCTCGTAATGCAAGTGAGAAAGCAATAAATACAGTTGTTGGCCGGCTTAACGATATGGATTTATGGAACCAGCAGACAGCTTTTGGAATTCTTTCTGCCCTAAGATTCTGGTGGACAGTAAGTGACGAGGATTATTATTTTACATATAACACTAAGATGTCTGAGGTAATTCCTGAAGATTTGCTTGATTTTGTTGAACGATATTTTGAAAATAAGACTCCTCTTGTTACCGTTTGCTTAAATCCCGAAGTTTACGAATCCTGTAAAGAAGATTTTAAGAAGAATGGTTTTATTGTGCTAAATAGTGATGAGGGTAATAATGATGAATAAGCTAAGAAGATTTTTTTTATTGTTTCTATGTGCAGTTATATTCAATGCAGGAATTTTTAGTGTCGAATCAAAATCTAAACCAAAACTGGATGCAAAGGCGATTTCTAGCGAGGTAGAAGTTGTAAAACTTGATAATAATATTCCTGTTTATATTAAAAATATTAGAGATTCAAATGTATCTTCTGTATCAATTGTTGTGCGGGGCGGTGTTTTGTACTTAGAGCCTGAATTATCCGGTCTGGAACTTGCGCTTTTTACAATGATGTGTCGAGGTTCAAAATTGTACAGTTATGAAGAAATTCAAAATTTTGAATACAGAACTTTAGGAGGAGTTAGCTGTAATTCCGGTAGATATGGTTCTGTACTTACTATGAATTGTCTTAATAAATATTTTGATGAAACATTGAATCTTTTTGTTGATGCCTTTATGGCTCCTTCTTTTGGACCTAAGGAATATGATTTATTAATTCAGGATTACAATCAGAATGTTCAACATATGCTGAATGAACCCTCTAGCATGCTTTTTTATTATGCTAATCAAATGGTTTATGATGGGCATCCCTATGGCGTAAGCTATTCTGTTACTCCAGATTCAATAAAAAACATTACTATTGCAGAGTTAAAAAAATTGCATAAGCAGATTCTTGATTCAAGAAGAATTTCTATTGTTGCAACCGGGTCTTTTAACAAAAAAGAGCTTGTAAAAAAACTTAATGCTCAGCTGGGAAAAATACCGTTTGGAGATTATGAATTAAAAGAACAAGAAATTCCTTCTGTAAAAATTAAAGGAAAGCCCGTTGTTCTAAGTCATCCTAATGCCAGGGGAACGGGGTATATTTTAAGATTGTTTAATTCTCCTTCGATTCATTCAGAAGACTATCCTGTGTGTAGACTTATAGAAAGCATTTATTCAAATATTTTATACAATGTTGTACGCGAAAAAAACGGAATATGCTATACACCTTCTTCTTTTGTATCAAGCTCCGATGCACCTTACGGTGGGGAATATCTTTATCGCGTAAGTAATTTAACGGATTTTAAGAGTGCTATAAAAGAAGCTCAGGATATTATGATTTCTGGAAAGACAATTTCTTCTCGTGATAAAAATGGAAATTACATATTTGAGGATTTAAGTTCTCGTTTATCAGGTTATAAAAATACTTACATCAACCAAAAGTATTCGTCTCAAGCCAGCGTGAGCGGAGTAAACAGCCGTATGTGTGCGGGGCTTCTTCAGTTTAATGATATTGATGCAAGTCAAAAACTCACAGAAAAAGTAAAAAAAGTAACTGTTGATGATATTTTGCGAGTGTTTAAGAAATACTGGCTTACAGATGAGTATCAGTGGTTTGCAGTTGTTTCTCCTGAAGATGAAGGTAACTTAAAGTTTTAATTTAAAATTTATTAAAGATTAAGTTATGGGCAACAGAGCCTTGGGAAGGAATATTTGGAAGTTTGTCTTTATCAAACCAGCGGGCTTCTGTTAATTCATCTTTTTGGATATGGATTTCACCTTCTTTGTAGTCAGCGTAAAAAGCAAGCATAAGCTGATCTGGGAAGGGCCATGCCTGGCTGCCTTTGTAGGTAACATTTTTGATTGTAAGTCCGGTCTCTTCTTTTACTTCCCGGTGAACCGCCTGCTCCAGAGTTTCTCCGGCTTCTACAAAGCCTGCAATACAAGTGTATATATCCTGGTTACGCATTTTGTGTCGGGCAAGAAGAATCTGATTGTTTTTATGTACAAGGACAATTATGGCTGGTTCTATGCGAGGAAAATATTCCTTGTTGCATTTTGAACAGCAAAGGCAACTTAATTTAGGGCTCAGTTGCAGTTTTGTGGCACAGGAAGGGCAGAACTGCATTTGATTTAACCAGTTTATCAATGCCTTAGATCTTGCAATTGCAATCGTCTGTTCTCTTGAAAATATACAAAAGGATTCTCTTATTTGTATTGCTTTATAATTTTCAATATCATTGGTATTGTAAATTTCTGTAAAAATGGAGTCTGTATCTGTGTCCAGATATATCTGGGAATGACTTACCGATTTCTGAATTTTAATAAAGTCATTTTCTGTTAATAGTTCTGTATCGCATGTCAGCAAAAGATTTTTTTCAAAAAAAATAAAAAAATATTTAGCCTTAAGCTCAGGATTTTTAATAATTGGCATAAAATGATTATACAACAAACCTTGTTTTATGCTATTATAATTTTATGAATAAGAACGATTTGCGTGCAAATGCATACATCAATGCGTTAAAATCTGGAAATTCTGATACGAGTAAAAAAGAAAAGAGCGAGGTTAAACCATTTATTCCGCCTCGGGTACAATCAAAGTCAGAAAATAAACAAAAGAACGAGAATCAAAATCAAGAAAATAAGCCTTTATTCAGAGATGTGAATAAAAAGGTTGGAAAAATTCTGGAAACTCAAGCTACAGATTATCTGAAATCCGGCGGTTTGATAAAGGTTCCTGTAGCGGATAAACAGTCAGACGGAAAAGATTCTGTATACCGTCGTGTAGCAAAGTTTTTATTAATAATCGGTGTAGATGAAGCTGCAAAGATTTTGCCTCATCTTTCTGAAGAACAGACAGAAAAAATAATTCCGGAAATTGCTTCAATCAGAAATGTAGATCCTGATGAAGCAGAAGTAATTCTTGCCGAATTTAAAGGGCTTTTAGAAAAGTCCAGGGAATCTGGTGGAAAAGAAACTGCCCGCAGTATTTTGGAAAAGGCATACGGACCTGAGCGGGCAGAAGAACTCCTTAATAAGGCAGCTCCTTTTGCCGGTACAAAGCCTTTTGAATACTTAAATGATGCAGATACAGAGCGTGTCTTTTATCTCTTAAATGACGAAAGCGAACAGATTAGAGCACTGGTGCTTTCTCATCTGGAACCTAAAAAAGCCGCTGGTGTAATCAATATGATGGATGGAGAGACAAAAAAAGAGGTTGTAAAACGACTTGCAAAAATGGAACCCGTTAGTCCTGATATTTTACGAAGAATAGATCAGGCAATGCACGAAAAATCTCTTGCCCAGACAACTTCTAAGGCTGAAAATATTGATGGTCGTAATGCACTTGCAGAGATTCTTAAAAAAATGTCTCCTGATGCAGAAAAAGATATTTTGCATAATCTTGCAGAAGATGATCCTGAACTAGGACAGGATTTAAGAAGTCGACTGTTTACATATGAAGATGTTGTAAATGCGGATGACAGGTTTATTCAGGAACAGCTTAGAGAAATGGACGATGTAACAATTGCCATGCTGATAACAGGTAAACCAGATGATTTTGTAGAAAAAATCTTAAGTTGTATAAGTGCCGGAAGAAGGGCCAGCGTAAGAGATGAACAGTCTATTAATGCACCTTATAAGCGTAGCGATGTAGAAAGAATTACAAGTTCATTTTTTAGCGTTTTGCGCAGAGCCTTTGAAGAAGGTCGTTTAATTATAAAAGGTAGAAATGACGAGGTATATGTATAATTATGGAAAAAGAATATAAAGGTTTTGAATTGATTTCTGAGCACAAGATTGTCGACTGTGCTTCTACGGGACTTTATTTGCGACATAAAAAAACCGGTCTTGAGGTTTATCACTTATTTAATAATGATGAAGAAAACCTTTTTGCATTTGCTTTTCGTACTCCTATAAAAGATTCTACAGGGGCTGCTCATATAACAGAGCACTCGGTATTTTGTGGTTCAGAAAGATTTCCTTTAAAAGAACCATTTACAAATATGATGAATCAGAGTGTTAATACTTTCTTAAATGCTCTGACTTATTCAGATAAAACAGTTTATCCTGCCAGTTCTCTAGTAAAATCAGATTATTATAATCTGATGGATGTATATGGGGATGCGGTTTTCTTTCCTCTTTTAAGAAAAGAAGCATTTTTGCAGGAAGCTCATAGACTTGAAATTGATGAAAACGGAAAGTACCAGATACAAGGAGTTGTCTATAACGAAATGAAGGGGAATTATTCCTCTTTTGAATCTGTTGCAGCAGACGTTCAAATTGCAAGCCTTTTACCAGAAACAAACTATTCTTACGATTCTGGTGGAGACCCTCTTGTAATACCAGAGTTTACCTACGAACAGTTTAAGGCGTTCCATAAAAAATATTATCGCCCTGATAACTGTCTTGTTTTTTTGTATGGGAACATACCAACAGAAGAACAGCTTGATTATCTTCAGGAACATTTTTTGAACCGTCTGGAATCAATATATCCAGTTCCTCCTGTAAGGAATAGCTATCCTTTTGTTCCTCAGGAATTTGTTCAGATGGAATCTCCTCTTGTTTATACAAAACCAATTTTTGTTCAAAAAAACGCTCCTGATTCCGGGGCAACCGGCGCTACGGTTACTATCAACTGGTTATGTGGACAGACAAAAGATTTACAGTCTTATATGGAAGCCTGTTTTTTGTCAGAAGTCCTTAGCGGGCATGATGGTTCCCCTTTGACTAAGGCCTTAATTGAATCAAATCTTGGTGACGATTTAGCTCCTATTAGCGGATGTTCTAACGAGACAAGAAGTTTTTCTATTTCTTTCGGTTTACACGGAGTAAAACCTTGCAATAAAAATAAGGTTTATAAATTAATTGAAAAAACATTGATTGATTTGAGTAAAAAAGGCATCGATAAAAGGGATGTAGAATCAGCTTTAATGAGTGCAGAGTTTTCAAACAGAGAAGTTGTGCGTTCTGGTGGTCCATTTAGTCTTGTTTTATTGGATAGAGTGCTTAATGGCTGGAATTACGGAAGAAATCCTTCAGAAATGCTTTATTACAGAGCAGCACTTGAAGAAGTTCGCAAAAATCTTAAAAACGACGAACATTATGTTGAAAAATTAATGCACCGTTTTTTACTTGATAATAATATGCGCTCTTATGTTTGTGTTGTTCCTTCAAAAAAATATCTTAAACAAAGAAACAAAATCGAAGAACGATATATAAAAACGCTTTCAAAAAAAGTGAGTAGAGATCAGGTTAATAAGGATCTTGATCTTATGCATGCGTACCAGGAACACAAAGAAACTGTAGAAGAGACTTCATGCATTCCTTCCCTAGAGATAAAAGATCTAAAAGCAGACGTTGATGAAATTGTTACAGAAATTAAGACAGTATCTTTTGATAATCAGGAGATTCCTGTATTTACAAATACTGAAAATACAAACGGAATAGTTTATCTTGAAATTTGTTTACCAGTTGATACACTTGAGCCTGAAGATTACACATATTTACCGTTGTATTCTTATTGTTTTTCAAACTTAGGCTGGAATGGAAAAAACTGGAGTGAATGTGCCGCTCTGACCGCATTAAAAACAGGTGGAATTATGAGCAGGCTTGTTACAAGTCAGACAGTTAATACCCCAGAATCTCAAAAGCAAAAGGAACTACTTTCAAAATATAATTGTCTTGACAGAGACTGGATAGTATTCTTTTTACGTTCTTTGAGCGAAAATCTTGATGACAGCTGTGATTTATTCCAGGAATGTGTTTCTACATACGAGTTTAAGGATTTAAAACATTTAAAGACCCTTGTGGGCGAAGCAAAATCTGCAATTAAGAGCGGAGTTTTACCGCGAGGAAACAGATTTGCTGCAAAACGTGTTCAGGCGACTGTAAATCACTCTTGTGTGGTTGATGAGTTATGGCGTGGAATAACTCAGTTGATTAAACTTAATGACATCAGCCGTATGAATATTCAGGAGCTTGCAAAAAAATTAGAAGGGTTTGCGCCTAAACTTTTTGCCGGTGGAGCAGTTTTCCATGTCACAACGGATAAAGAAACAATGTCTAAAGCTCTGCAAAAGATTCAGGAACTTTGCACAAACTTAAAGCTTTGTGCCCCTGCAACAAAAAAGCCGGTTGATGATAAAGCCTTTCTTTCTCAGATTCTCCTGGGAAATGAAACTGAGATACCTGAAACAGAGACTTTTGTTGCTTCAAGTCAGGTAGGTTACACTGCAAGCAGTTTTACAGGTTCTTTTTTTGGAGAAGAAGCTAACTCAAAAGATTTAATTCTTGCCCACTGGTTAAGCGGTGGTTCCCTTTGGGAAAAAATCAGAACAAAGGGTGGTGCTTATGGTTCATACGCCAACTGTGCTAACATGCTTGGAAAGTTCATGTTTGGAACATACAGAGACCCTAATCCAAATAAATCTGTAAATATTTTTGACGAATGCCTTTTAGAAGCGTCAAATACACTTTTGGATAAGGAAGAACTTCAGCGCTTAATAACTGGAACTTATGGAGATGAAGTACAGCCTAATTCTCCTTTAAGCCGCGGAAATATCGGTTTTAACAGAACTCTGTCTTGCGTTACACAAAAAGATAAAATTGCCAAGATGCAGAATATTTTGAATGCAACTCCTGAGCAAATTAGAGATGCTGCAAAAAGAATATATAATGAACAAAACTCAAAGAGAACAGTAGTCATCTGTGACAAATCGCAAAAAAATACTGGCGTTATTATTGAATTACCTTTATAATAATCTGTAATAATATGTTCAGCCGTTTGCTTGAGGTGGATTTATGGATAAAAAGACAAAACAATGTATTGAAATGTTGCGCCAGCTTGTATCTGATGTACAGGGTGCTCCATATCCCGGAGAAGATGTAAATTCTGAATTATATTCTATTTGGTATGAACACGCCCAGCGTGCTGCAGTGCAATGCTTTGAGTATTTGGACGAGAACTTCCCGGAAGAATCAAAGGATGTTTCAAAAAAGATAGCAAAATTGTTTAAATAATTAGTTCTTAAGAATCCCTATTATTTTACCGATTAAAGAATAGGGATTTCTGTTTTTAGAGGGGATTTTTAAGAATGAATATTTCAAAGAAGTGTGCAAAAATTATCCGTTATCAACTTGCCGGTGCACAAAAGAAAGCTGGGGTAAATACCTGGAGATATGTTTTTAATGCGGTTGAAAACGGTACTGGGCTTGAAAGAAAATTTTTTATTGAACTTTCAATGTTAAATCCCTATCTTTCACCATCTGATGTTGTTTTAGGTTTTAAGCCAAGAGTAAAAGTTTCTGAAGATGATTTGCAGAATGTTCTTGCAGGTACTTTGTCTGCGCAAAAATTACAAAGTGAATCAATTTTAACACCTTCATATGTAGTTGTTCGTGCCGGGGTTTTAGGTTCCGGTGCAAAACAAATTTGTGATTATTTTCCGATTAAACAGATTAATCTTGATACAAAGAATTTTTCTGTAGAAGCAGGCAATTGTGTTTTTACAGAAGAAAAATTAAGCGGTAGAATGGATTTTTCTCCATCTGAATTACATGATCATCCTGAACAGTTATGCGAATCAGGTATTATCAGTTGGGAATTACGATACGAAATTAAAGATTTTTTTGATGAAGGCTATGAAGGAAAAAATAGTTCCTGGTATGCTACGGGCATAAGAACTGTTTTTGCCGGAAATATTACTCTTGACGGCAAAGAATATTCAATTCAACCAAGAAAATCATGCGGATATATGGACAGATTTTTTGGAAAATCCTATCCAGAAAATTATATTCATCTTTCTTCTTCTAATTTAACAAGTCAGATTACCGGTAAGTTTTTATCAGATTCTTCCTTTAGCGTTACAGGTGTTTATGATGGAAGAGTCAATGTTATGGTAAATCTGGAAGGTTTGAAAGTAAGTTTCTGTGCCAGTAAGCCAAAGAGTGCTTATCAGTGCGTAAACGATTTTTCTCAAATGCCGGAAGTCGATGGTTCTGAAAAACTGCACTGGACAATTAGTACAAACGACAAAAATTATGTTGTTGATGTAGATGTTTTTTGCCTTGCAAAACTTATGTATGTAAGAAGTCTTGAACTGCCGGAAGGTGAACGTAAAGTTTTAAAACAACTTATGGGCGGTAATGGAACCGGAGAAATTCGTCTTTATAAGCGAATAAAAAAGAATCTCGAATTGATTGAACACGCTGAAATTCAGACTTGTTTATGCGAGTTTGGTCAGCTGGAACTACCTGAAAATTAAAAAGTTTAAAAAAAACTTGTCGTTTTAATTTTTTCTGCTTATTTTCTAAGTAATTAAAGAATTATTTAGGGGGCAGAATATGGATTACGAACACTTTACACTTAAAATGCAGGACGCCCTACAAAATGCAAGCGCCCTTGCGCAAAAAAATGATCATAGCGAAATTGGCCTTGAACACCTTCTTTTAAGTATGCTGGAACAGCAGGATGGAATTGTTCTTCCTATTATCGAGCGTATCGGTGCCAATGTTTCTAATTTAAAATCCAAATTAAATGAATATCTCGACTCATATCCCCAGGTTACGGGTAATACCCAGATGAGGTTGTCCAGCGAGGCAGAAAAAACTCTTGCAAAAGCAGAAAACGAAATGTCTAAGCTAAAAGACCAGTATCTTTCCTGCGAACATCTGCTTTTGTCTATGACAAAGTCTGGTGGAAGGGTAAATGACCTTTTATCTCAAAATGGAATTACTTATTCAAGTATTCTTGAAGCGTTAAAATCTGTTAGAGGAAATCAAACCATTGACAGCCAGGATCCTGAAAGTAAAATGCAGAGTCTTCAGAAGTTTTGTACTGATTTAACAGCACGGGCTCGTCAAGATAAAATAGATCCTGTAATCGGAAGAGACGAAGAAATTCGTCGTGTTATGCAGGTTTTATGTCGCCGTACAAAAAATAATCCTGTTTTAATTGGTGAACCGGGGGTTGGTAAAACTGCCATTGTAGAAGGCCTTGCACGTCGTATAGCAAGCGGCGATGTTCCTGAATCTCTTAAAAGCAAGCGGCTTCTTTCTCTTGATATGGGAAGTCTTGTCGCAGGTGCAAAGTTCAGGGGGGAATTTGAGGAACGATTAAAGGCTGTCATCACTGAGGTAACAAAATCTGAAGGACAGATAATTCTATTTATTGATGAACTTCATACAATTGTTGGTGCAGGGGCCAGTGAGGGTAGCATGGATGCTTCTAACTTATTGAAGCCTGCTCTGAGCCGTGGAGAAATCCATGTGATTGGAGCTACTACTCTTGATGAGTACCGCAAATATATTGAAAAAGATGCTGCTCTGGAACGAAGGTTCCAGCAGGTTTATTGTGCAGAGCCGTCAGTTGAGGATACTATTGCAATTTTACGAGGCTTAAGAGATAAGTACGAAATTCATCATGGTGTGCATATCGAAGATGAAGCTCTTGTAAGCGCAGCGGTTCTATCTAATCGATATATTACAAATCGTTTTATGCCTGATAAGGCAATCGACTTAGTTGACGAGGCAGCCAGCCGTTTAAAAATGGAAATAGAAAGCCAGCCGACAGAATTGGATCAGGTAGAACGAAAACTTCTTCAGTTAAGTATAGAAAAACAGTCTTTAAGCAAGGAAAACGATGAAGCATCTTTAGAGCGCCTGAAAAAACTTGAAAAAGAGATTTCTGAATTTTCTGTAAAACGGGATGCCATGAAACTTCAGTGGCAAAATGAAAAGTCTGAAATCGATAAAACCCGTTCATTAAAAGAAAAACTTGAACAGGCAAGATTTGAAGAGGAAAAGTATAGCCGCGAAGGAAATCTTGAAAAAGCTGCTGAGTATAAATACAGCATTATTCCAAACCTGGCAAAAGAACTTGATGATGCCATGGCTACGGAATCAAAGAGAAGCGAGGAAGAAGAAAGCACAAGACTTTTGAGACAGAGCGTTACAGAGGAAGATATTGCTAAAGTTGTTTCAAGCTGGACAGGTATTCCTGTAAGCAAGATGATGACTAGCGAAAAGCAAAAATATCTTCAGCTTGAAGAAGTGCTTCATAAAAGGGTTATCGGACAAAACGAAGCTGTTCAGGTTGTAAGTGATGCAATCAGACGAAATCGAAGTGGTTTAAGCGATCCTAACAGACCTCTTGGTTCCTTCCTGTTTATTGGACCTACAGGAGTTGGTAAAACTGAATTAGCAAAAACGCTTGCAGATTTTCTGTTCAATGATGAAAAAGCTTTGATTCGAATCGATATGTCTGAGTATATGGAAAAGTTTAGTGTCAGTCGTCTCATTGGAGCGCCTCCGGGATATGTGGGCTATGACGAAGGTGGTCAGTTAACCGAAGCCGTAAGGCGAAGACCTTATAGTGTTGTCCTTTTGGATGAGGTGGAAAAAGCTCATCCTGATGTATTTAACGTACTGCTGCAGGTTTTGGACGACGGACGATTAACAGATGGACAGGGAAGGCTTGTTGATTTTAAGAATACCATCATCATTATGACAAGTAACATTGGAAGTGATTTGATTCTTGATGCTGATACAGATCTTAAGATGATTGAGGCAGGAAAACAGATTTCAGTTCTGCTTCAGAAACAATTCAGACCGGAGTTCTTAAATCGAATTGATGAAACTGTTATGTTCCAGAAACTTGGTAAAGAATGCATTGGCGGTATTGTAAAAATTCAGCTTGAGCGAGTTAGTAAACGTCTTGAGGATAGGAGAATAAAAATTAACTTTGACCAGAAAGCCGTTGACTTCTTGTGCGAGAAAGGATACGACCCTGCTTTTGGTGCCCGTCCTGTAAAGCGTGCAGTTCAAACTTGGGTTGAAAATCCTTTGTCAAAAGAACTGCTGGCCGGTAAATTCGGAGAAGCAAGTTCCATTTCCGTGTCAAGCGATGGTACAAAACTGATTTTTAGTTAGTTTTTAGTCTTAGATTATGCGGACTAGTAATGATTGTTTTACTAATGGTATGCAATTTGTTCTAGTCCGCTTTTTTTTTATAACAATTTATAATATACTCAAAACATGAGTACAAAAAAAGCGGGGACAAGATTAAAGCATTTTTGGCGAAATATTAAATTTGCTCTTAAAAATCCATTCACTTATTTTTACATTTTAATTTTTATTGTAATTGCTGTTGCTACACTTGCAGTTTTTGATTCTGAAACAAAAACAGATAGTGGGATCGAAACAATGTTTGATTCCGTCTGGTTTACTCTTGTAACAATTATGGCCGGATATTTTGATTACTGTGTTTCTTCTGTAAAAGGAAGAATTGCAGCTTTGATAATGCTGGCACTTGGAATGGTTTTGTTAAGTGTAATTACTGGTAAAATTGCTTCGACATTTACAGAATCTCAAATGAAATATGACCGAGGTCTAAGGAAGTTAAGAAAGATGAAAGGACATTTTATTATTTGTGGTTGGCGACCTAATTTTGAAAAAATTTTGGATACAGTATTAAAATCAAATCCTGATATTATGCCTGATATGGTTGTTCTGGTAAATAATGCTCCTAGTGAACAAATTGAACAGCTTCGTTCTGATGTCAGATTTAAGGAACTCAACTATATTTCAGGTGATTTTGCAGATGAAAGTACGCTGAGAAGAGCATATATTCAGACTGCAGAACGTGCTTTGATTATTTGTGATCGTTCAAAAAACTATTCTAACCTTGAAATTGATTCTCGCACTGTACTGGCCGTTCAGATGATTGAAAATATTAATCCAAGTATTTACATAGCAGCAGAATTAATTGATTCAAAGTTTGAAAAGCATCTTAGGCTTGCTCACTGTGATGAAATAATTTTGACACAGGACTACGAACATAGTCTTCTTGCAACTGCCTCAAGCGGACAGGGCTATAGCAATGTAATAAAATCTTTGATTGGAGATGATGCAGAATCTGGTATCTTGATTTCTGATATACCTTCAAGTTTTGTTGGTAAGACATACAAAGAATATGAAGATTATCTTTGGAATCAGGGAAATCCTGGTGGTATTCTTGTGGGGCTTTTATTAAATACTGGTAATTTTCACCAGCGCAGAAAAGATGCATTAAGGGAAGCTCAGCGCAATCCTAATGTAAAAGATGTAATAGAAAGACTTCAAAAAGTAAAGAATTTAAAGAGTAATGAACCTCGACTAACTCCGGACCCCGATTTTGTAATTTATAAAAATACTAAGGCAATTCTTGTTAAAGGTAAAAAAAGGAAATAAAAATGGAACATAGTGATGTAGTTTTACCACGATTATTGAAAATTCAACTTTTTAGTGATTTTGACCTTAACGATCCGGAAGATAAAAGAATCCTTCTTGAGTTTTATAATATTATTTCGATTAAAAAATATAAAAAAGGCGATGTAATAATTAGAGAAGGGGAAAGCGGGGATTTATTTTATATATTGTATTCAGGTTCTGTTCAGGTTTTGAGAAATACTCCTGCAGGTGATACAATGGCGCTTGCTAATCTTGACAGCGATCAGAATGTTTTTTTTGGTGAAGCTGCTTTGATTGGGCGTGATAAAAGGTCTGCAACTGTAAAGGCAATTACAGAAGTGTCTGCAATTGCTTTATCAGGAAAAAAGTTTTATGAGTTGTGTAAAAAAGAACCTTCGCTGGGGTGGAGGGTTGTTCTTTCTCTTGCAAAAAGAATGTCTAAAACAATTCAGGAAACTAACAACGATAAAACAACCTTGTATGAGGCGCTTTGCAACGAAATAGAATTCGGTTCTTAAAAAATAGGAGAATTAAAATAAAGTACAAAAAATCTACAAATGTAGACTAAATAATTCAAATTCATTATATTTAAAACAAATATATATATTTTAGGAGTCACAAATGGCAGTTAGAGTTGCTATTAATGGTTTTGGCCGTATTGGTCGTTTGGCTTTCCGTCAGATGTTCGAAGCTGATGGTTATGAAGTTGTTGCTATCAACGATTTGACAAGCCCAAAAATGCTTGCTCACCTTCTTAAGTACGATACAGCACAGGGTGGATTCATGGGCCGCATCGGTGAAGGAAAACACACAGTATCTTCAACAGAAGATTCTATCATCGTAGATGGAAAAGAAATCAAAATCTCTGCAGAAAAAGATGCAGCTAACTGTCCATGGGCAGCTAACAAAGTAGATGTAGTTCTTGA
>CADBSK010000021.1 GCA_902797305.1 uncultured Spirochaetaceae bacterium
TGGAGCGATACCAAAGCGGTCGTACTGGGGCGGTCTTGAAAACCGTTGTAGCGCAAGTTACCGGGGGTTCGAATCCCTCTCGCTCCGATAAAACTGGAAAACATTCCGGTTTACAACTGGAAGCGTGGTAGAGCGGTAATACAACGGATTGCTAATCCGTCACTTCCGTAAGGGGTGGGCAGGTTCAACTCCTGTCGCTTCCGATAAACAGCCTTGCTGTTTAGAACACTACCAGTGTTTAACAATTGAATGAGATTGTAGCTCAGTTGGATTAGAGCGCCACCCTGCGGAGGTGGAGGTCGCACGTTCGAATCGTGTCAGTCTCAAAGAATAGGTTCATCAAACGATGAACCTTTTTTTATTTAAACAAATAGTGTATAATTAACCTGCTTGGAGTTTGCTTATGGAAAAAAAGAATTTGTTTTTTGGAATTCTAATAGCAATTATTGGTTTTTGTATGCTATTTATGCCAAATCTTTGGATAGACATCATCGTAATCCTTCTTTCGATAGAAGCTGTTGCAAACGGTTTGTATTGTTTAATTTATACCCGTAAGCTATATCCTGATACTGTTTTTCAGTATACGGTTCTTGCAAGGGCGATGTTCAGTATTGTAATCGGCCTTCTGTCTTTTTTACTTCCTATTATTCTTCATAAGGAACATGCTGATATCTGGACAGTCATGATTCGTGTTTATGCGGTTTATCTTATTCTTTCAACAGTACTGCAGTTATTCGCAAGTTCAAAACTCCGTGATACAGGAATTGACCGAAAAAACTTTATTATTGAATCTGTAATTTCGATAATTGCTGCAGTAATTCTGTTTATCGTTGCAGCCCATGTTGGACCTGCAATTGTTCGCATTATCGGAATTATTGCCCTTCTTTTAGGTGGAATTTTCATATTTTTAGCATATAAAAATCGCCCTTTAGTACAGGAACCAGTTGAGGTTGTTGATGACATCTCTGGTGACTTAGAAAAGAGCAACGAGTAGGAAAAAAATGATTTTAATTGAAAAAACAGAAATTTTTGGATGGGAAGCTGCCATTCGTGGTATGCGCAATTCTTTTAACAGCTGGGATAAAAGCGACAGTAAATATAATCCCGAGACTGGCAAGTTTGAAGTAGGTCCTGCAGATGTTGATTTGATGGACAGACTTAGCCGTTCAGGTCCAAGTCACGCAAAGTTTTTAAGATACATCACAATTCAAATGGATGTTACTGCTCCTCGTTACTGGTGGGCAGAAATGGATACCTATAAAGTTGGAACAGTGCGCAATAGTTGTTCGACAATGCACAAGGTTCAGGCAAAGGAATTTGTCCGAGAAGATTTTAGCTGTGAACATCTGGACGAAGCTTCTTTAAAGACTCTCGATGTTTTGATTGATACTTTGAATGCTGCCCGCGACCGTTTTAACGAAACAAAAAATAAAGATGACTGGTGGCAGATGATTCAGCTTTTGCCAGCAAGCCTAAACCAGAAGGCTACTTTACAGCTTAACTATCAGGTTTTGCAGGGCTTGTACGAAACTCGTAAAAATCACCGCCTTGATGAATGGCATACTTTCTGCCATTGGGTAGAAGAACTTCCTTATTCAAATCTGATAATCGGTAAAGAACCTAAGGCAGAATAACAAGTGGATTATTTGTTGATGGGAATCGCGGTTGTAGTAATTCTAATCGCGATTCTTTATTTTAAAAAAGTATATTTTTCTAAAAAGAATGCTCCTGCAAAAAAAACTAGCTCTAGCGGTCCTCAGTTTGTAAAGTGCCCTGTATGTGATAGTTTTTTACAGCCTGGCCAAAATATCTATTCCAAGGTTTTTAGAGCTCAGAATCAGGTGAATGACCAGCTTTGTTATGTTTACGGCTGCCCAAACTGTTATCCAGTGTGTAAACCTGGCCTAAGTCGAATCTGTCCGGTTTGTCACAAGCATCTTGCTCAGGACGGCTATCTTCTTTCGAGAATGTTCAATAAAACCAAAAGCGGCAAACCTCACGTAATCGTAAATGGTTGCGGCAACTGCAATAGACACAAATAGATTTTAGATTAAATATCAAGCTTAAACGGACTTAAAATTGGCGGAAGCGAAGTTCTGACTCAAACAAACATCTGCACAAGCGAAGCGCGGAAGCCGTTTGCTTTGAGGCAGGTTTTCGCTGAAAGACAATTTTGTGTTCGGAGGCATACTTGATATTTATCTAAAAGTTGCGTTAAGGAAAAAACTCATTCATAATGATAGTATGAGGTTAGTAAAATGTTTATTCGGTTTAAGTTTGTTGGCTGTTGGTTCCAGTCTTTTTTATTCTTGTAGTTTAATCGAACTTTTTAACAAAAATAATTCTTCTAATACGAACAAATCTTCTGTTCTCGAAATTGAAAAAAAATCTGGATTTGTTTATACAGACGGCTCAAAATTTTTTGATTACGACGGCAACGAATTTAAAATCAAGGGTATGAATTTCAGCAACAATGTTTATGCTTCTGATAATTTTAAATATTCATGGGCAAAAGATCATAATGAAGAAAGTTATAAAGAATTAAGTGAACTTGGTTTTAATACAATTCGATATTATTTGAATTACAGAATGTTTGAATCTGATGATAATCCTGGTGTTTACTCAGAAGAAGCTTTTGGCTATATGGACCAGGAAATTGAATGTGCTAAAAAGTATGGAATGCGCATTCTTTTTAATATGCATTATCCGCAAGGCGGGTATCAGTCATCGGGCTCGGGCCATGCTTTATGGCAAGGTGAGAATGCTGCCAGTAATCAGGAGCGCCTTACAAATCTTTGGGGTGAATTTGCCCGCCGCTATGTAAATGAAACTGGTGTTCTAGGATATGGGCTTGTAAATGAGCCTTATTTGCTAGGTTCTGATTACGATTCTGCAATGGCTGGCTGGACTTCGCTTTCTCAAAAAATAAGGGATAAAATCCGTAGTTACGATAATCATCATATTATTTTTGTAGAAAGAGCCTATCAGATTAAAAATCCTGCTACAAACATTCAGATTTCATATACTGCTACACAGGGGTACCCTTCAATAAGCGATTATAATTACGCCTATGAGATTCATTTTTATGAGCCTGGAGTTTTTACAAATCAGGGGATTCCATGGTCTAGTCATAAAAATGACAGTTATACCTGGCCTAATGAAGAAGATGTAATTGCAGTTTATAACAGAAAATCTATGGCTGATGATGTTGCTATAAGTAAGAAATATTCTGGTTCTTTATCGACCGGAACTGAATGGCAAGAATTACAGACACCTGAGTTAATGTTAAGTCAGGAAAAAGATTCTGTGGCAAATTTTAGATTAAAATGTTCATATTTGGGCTCTGAGACTGCAGAGGGAGTTTTATACCTCGATTATCTTGAAATGATTGAAAAGAATAACGGAGTAGAGAGAGTCGTTTATAAAGCGGATTTTACAGAATCAACTGAAGGGTTTGATAAAACGGGCTGTTCTATTTTGCAGAAATCTACAGAAGAACTGGCCGCTTTAGGAATAGAAGATTGTGATGGTGCTCTAGAAATAAAAGGTACGACCGGGTATGCCCATATTATTAATCAAATAAATCAGGTTCCTGTAAAAGATTTAAGAAGATATTCTCTGAAAATCAGATTTATAGTAAATGTGGCGGAGAATGCTGAAAATACAAATTTGACTTTAGAGTTAATTCCGTGTACTGCAGTTGTTCGCTATCACGATAAGGATTTCCTTGTCGCAAACTTAAAGCCTTATGCTGAGTATGCAGAAAGTAATGGGGTGCCATTGTATGTTGGAGAATTTGGGCTTTATAAATTTGCCTTTTTTGAAATTGACCATGAAGCCGAAGAACTTACTGCCGCAGATAAGGGGGCCGGTCAGTATATTCGTGATTTAATTTCTGTGTTTGATCAGTATGACTTGTCTTATAGTTATCATTGTTATCATGAAGACGGCTTTGGCCTTTATTGTGATGCCTGGAAATCGGTTCCTTCTGAGAGTCCTGCTAAAGAGCGTAGAATTGATGAACTTTATCAGGCTTTTGTAGATTCTGTTAAATAAAAAACTGGGGCTGTCCAAAAAGAAAAGTTTGCGGTGGTTGAGGTTCTCGAAACCACCAGATATAGTGTAAATGGTCATTTCGACAGGCTCAA
>CADBSK010000022.1 GCA_902797305.1 uncultured Spirochaetaceae bacterium
AACGGCTTATCAAAACCGCAAACTAGTTTGCTACACGCGTTTTGTGCTTGTAATTATATACATTCGCCGCTCACGCGACAGCACAAACGAGTGTTTTTGTAAGCCAGTTTGCTCCTTCGCGCCATTTTTGATACAAAGTCAAATATAATGCGTTTGCCCTGAAACCTTCATAAAAAACTGTTGACCTTCTTTTGCAATTTCGATACGATGCTTTTTAAACGGCAAAGGCGTCGTAAAAAAATTATCAATAGGATATTACTGTTGGTATTTTTTTTACGACGCCTTTTTTTTTGGACAAATGAACTTTCAGGAGATTCAAGATGGAACAAAAGACATTGTATGAGCCAAGTTTTGAACATGACAACTGTGGTATTGGGGCAGTTGTTAATATTGACGGTACACCAAGTCATAAAATTGTAGAAAACGCACTTTGCATCGTAGAAAAACTTGAACACCGTGCAGGAAAAGACGCCTCCGGGCAGACAGGTGACGGAGTTGGTATACTCGTACAAATAAGTCATCAATTTTTTAAAAAGGCATTATTAAGCCAGAATATAGATTTAGGCAATGAACGAGATTATGGTATCGGAATGTTCTTTTTTCCACAGGATGTCCTTATCAGAGCAAAAGCTCAGAAAATGATAGAAACTCTCTGCCAGAAAGAAGGTTTGGATTTTATCACCTGGAGAAATGTTCCGGTTAACCCTCAAGTTTTAGGCGAAAAAGCAAGAGAATGTATGCCATGCATTATGCAGTGTTTTATCAAAAGACCTGCAAAAGTTAATAAAGGTCTTGATTTTGACCGTAAGCTTTATATTCTCCGTCGTCAGTTTGAACACTCCCAGCTGGATACATATGTAGCTTCACTTTCCAGCAGAACTATAGTTTACAAGGGAATGTTCCTTGTAAATCAGTTACGCACTTTCTATCTCGACTTGCAGGACAAGGAATACAACTCTGCAATGGCAATCGTTCACTCAAGATTTAGTACAAACACTCAGCCTAGCTGGAAACGTGCTCATCCAAACAGATTTATCGCTCATAACGGAGAAATCAACACCATCCGCGGAAACGCCGACCGCATGCTTGCCCGAGAAGAAACCCTTTGCTCAACCGTAATGGACAAAACTGACATTGCTAAGGTGCTACCAGCTGTCGACACCACCGGAAGCGACTCTGCAATGCTCGACAACACTCTCGAGTTCCTTGTAATGAATGGAATGCCTCTCCCTCTTGCAATTATGATTTGTATTCCAGAACCATGGAAGCACGATAGTACAATGAATCAGGCAAAAAAAGACTTTTATCATTACTGGGCAACTATGATGGAAAGCTGGGATGGACCTGCCGCAATTCTATTTAGCGACGGAGATATTCTTGGTGCAACTTTAGACAGAAACGGATTGCGTCCAAGCCGATATTACATAACAAAAGACGGAATGTTAATTCTTTCAAGCGAAGTTGGTGTTCTTGACATACCTGAAGAAAATATCAAGTTAAAAAGTCGTCTCATGCCTGGAAAAATCTTACTGGTAGACACAGTCCAGAAAAAAATAATTACAGACAAGGAATGCAAGGAACTATATTCTTTAGAACATCCATACGGCGAATGGCTGGATATGAATCTTGTTCACCTTTCTGATCTTGCAATTCCAAACAAAAAGATTCCTGTTTACACTCAGGAAGAACGAGACAGAATGTATCGTGCCTTTGGCTGGAACTACGAAGATGTTAACGAAATGGTTCTACCTATGGCTAAAAACGGCATTGAACCAACTGGCGCAATGGGTATCGACACACCTTTAGCTGTTATGAGTGAAAAACATCCTTCTTTGTATTCATATTTTAAGCAGCTTTTTGCCCAGGTTACAAACCCTCCTATCGACAGCTTACGAGAAAAGATTGTTACCGACACAACAGTTTATCTTGGAAAAGACGGAAACATGCTTGAACCTCAGAGCAAAAACTGTACTGTGCTTGAAATAAACAACCCGATTCTGACAGGTGTAGACTTAATAAAAATTAAAGCTATGAAAAAGCCGGGGCTCAAAGTAGCTACAGTTTCGCTTTTGTATTTTAAGAATACTTCTCTCAAAGCTGCTCTTGATAATCTTTTTGTAAACATCGATCGCGAATATCATGATGGAGCAAACATAATTGTCTTAAGCGACCGTGGAGTTGATGAAAATCACGTTGCAATCCCTTCTCTTTTAGCAACAAGTGCAGTTGAACAGTACCTTATTCGTACAAAAAAGCGCACAGCAATTTCTATTATTCTTGAAACTGCTGAAGTTCGTGACGTTCATATGGCAGCAATGTGTTTGGGTTACGGTGCCCGGGCAATCAACCCATATCTTGCACACGAATGTATTGCAGAACTTATTGACCAGAAGCTTCTTGATAAGGATTATCACACAGCTATCGATGATTTTAATAAGGCAATCATCAGCGGTATCGTAAAAATTGCTGCAAAGATGGGTATTTCTACAATTCAGTCTTACCAGTCGGCACAGATTTTTGAGGCTGTTGGTATTTCTAAACCTGTAATCGACGAATACTTTACAAACACTGTAAGTCGCGTTGGCGGTATTGGTCTTAAAGAAATTGAAGAAGATGTAAATTATCATCACAATCAGGCCTTTGACCCACTTGGACTTACCGTAAATACTCACCTGGATTCAGTCGGTACACACAAGATGCGCCGCGGGCCTACAGCAGAAAGCCATCTTTACAATCCAGAAACAATTATTGCACTTCAGGAATCAACTCGTAACGGTGATTACGCTCGCTTTAAAGAATACACTAGTCTTGTAGACGACAACTCTCACCCTCACACTTTGCGCGCTATGGTAGATTTTAATTATCCCGAAAACGGCTCAATTTCTATCGACGACGTTGAAAGCGTAGAAAGCATTGTTCAACGCTTTAAAACAGGGGCAATGAGTTACGGTTCAATTTCTGAAGAAGCTCACCGATGTATGGCTCTGGCAATGAACCACCTTCACGGAAAATCAAACTCCGGCGAAGGCGGAGAAAAACCAGAACGTTTGGGAACGGAAGCAAATTCTGCAATCAAACAGGTTGCTTCAGGACGCTTTGGCGTTACAGAAGAATACCTTTTGAGCGCAAAAGAAATTCAGATTAAAATGGCTCAGGGTGCAAAACCTGGAGAAGGTGGTCACTTACCAGGAAAGAAAGTCTACCCTTGGATTGCACAGACCCGCTATGCAACTCCTGGCGTATCATTGATTTCGCCTCCTCCTCACCACGACATTTATTCTATTGAAGACCTTGCACAACTTATCTACGACCTTAAAAACGCAAACCGTCAGGCACGCATTTCTGTAAAGTTAGTTTCAGAAGCGGGCGTCGGAACAATTGCAGCAGGTGTCGCAAAAGCCGGAGCTCAGGTTATTCTTATTTCTGGACACGATGGAGGAACAGGGGCTGCTCCAATTTCTTCAATTCATCATGCAGGGCTCCCTTGGGAATTAGGACTTGCAGAAACTCATCAAACTTTAATTCAGAACGGACTAAGAAGCCGTGTTGTAATTGAAACCGACGGAAAACTCATGAGCGGCCGTGATGTTGCAATCGCCTGTCTTTTAGGCGCAGAAGAATTTGGTTTTGCAACAGCTCCACTTATCACAATGGGCTGTGCAATGATGCGCGTATGTAATCTTGATACCTGTCCATTTGGAGTTGCAACTCAAAACAGCGAATTAAGAAAGCGCTTTACCGGAAAACCTGAATATGTAGAAAACTTTATGAAGTTCATTGCACAGGAACTAAGGGAATACATGGCTAAACTCGGTGTACATAATATAGAAGAAATGTGCGGTAGAACCGATTTGCTTAAACTAAAAGATAAGCAGGGATTCCAGAGAGCAGGTCTTGTAGATATGAGCCGAATAATCGGCTACAAGCCCGATTCAAATGAAAAACAGCATTTTGATCCTAAAGATGTTTACAACTTTGGTCTTGAAAAAACAATTGATGAAAAATCTCTTCTTCCAGAATTTGAACAGGAAGTTTCAAAGGGCTCAAAGAGCTGTACCTTCAATGTAAAGGTAAGTTCTACTGACAGAACAATGGGTACAATTCTCGGCTCTGAAATTCAGAAAAAATTTGGAAACACACTTTCTGAAGATTCCTTTGTAGTTAATGCTCAGGGCGGTGGTGGCCAGTCCTTTGGTGCATTTATTCCAAAGGGACTCACAATCAGACTGGAAGGTGACACCAACGATGCCTTCGGTAAAGGCTTGAGCGGTGGTAAAGTAGTTGTATTCCCTAACAAAAGCTTCAGCGGAAAAGCAGAAGAGAACATAATCTGCGGAAACGTTGCCCTATTTGGCGCAACTAGCGGAAAAGCCTTTATCAACGGTATTGCCGGCGAACGTTTCTGTGTACGTAATTCAGGAGCATCTGTAGTTGCAGAAGGTTGTGGCGACCATGGTCTAGAATATATGACAGGCGGTACAGCTGTAATTCTTGGTAAAACCGGAAGAAACCTTGCTGCCGGTATGAGCGGAGGGACTGCATATGTTCTTGATGCAGACCACGACATGTATACCAGATTAAATAAAGAACTGGTTACTGTAAGCGAAGTAACTGATGAACACGATATTACAATCTTAAAGGGCCTAATTGAAGAACACGTAAAAGAAACAGGTTCTCCAAAAGCCAGAGAAATTCTTAACGACTTTGACAACGAAATTAAGAACTTTAAAAAGATTGTTCCAAAGGATTATCACAGCATGATGGTAGAAATCAGCAAAGCAGAAGAACGGGGATTAAATCACGAAGAAGCTGTACTTGAAGCATTTTACGCAACAACAGGGTAACAAAAAAGGTAGTTGAACTTGCGGTCCCTGAGCAATGTCGAAGGGACGTAACAATCTTAAGTAAAAGGTCATTTCGACAAGTACTTCGACAAGCTCAATGACCGATTATTCTGGAGAAAACAAATGGGAAAGCCAACAGGATTTTTAGATTATAAAAGAACTCAAAATGGAGATGTTCCTCCTCTGGAACGAATAAAAAACTTTAGGGAATTTCATACATACCTTGACGATAAAGAACGCCGGGAACAGGCTGCCCGCTGTATGAACTGCGGAGTTCCAATGTGTCAGAGTGCGATTCGACTTGCAGGTATGGTAACCGGTTGTCCTTTACACAACTACATTCCAGAATGGAACGACGCACTTTATCAGGGACAGTACGATATGGCGGCCTGGCGTCTATTAAAGACATCTTCTTTTCCTGAGTTTACAGGTCGCGTTTGCCCTGCTCTCTGCGAAAAAGCCTGCAACTGTGGTAACGGAGGAGATATAAAAGAAGCTGTAACAATTCACGATAACGAACTTTACATTATTGAACACGCTTTTGAATCCGGATACATGAAACCTCAGATTCCAAAAGTTCGTTCAGGAAAAAAAATCGCCGTAATAGGTTCTGGACCAAGCGGACTTGCTGTTGCCGACACTTTAAATCGCCGCGGCCACTCTGTAACAGTTTTTGAGCGCGATGACAGAGCCGGTGGCCTTTTGATGTACGGTATTCCAAATATGAAGCTGGATAAAAAGATTATTGAACGCCGCATCCACCTCATGGATGAAGAAGGCGTTAAGTTTGTCTACAATGCTGATGTTGGAAAAAACTATAAAGCAGAAGATATTTTAAAAGAATTTGATGCTGTCGCTCTATGCTGCGGGGCAAAAAAAGCGCGTCCGTTAAGTGCAAAAGGCGTTGACCAGGTAAAATCCGGCGTTATGTTTGCCGTAGACTACCTCAAGTCTGTTACAAAGATGGTAGTTGGCACAGATGTTAAAGGAGATGATGTATTTGATGTAAAAGGAAAGAACGTAATAGTTCTTGGTGGTGGTGATACTGGTAACGACTGTACAGGAACTTCTATCAGATTGGGCTGTAAGTCTGTTACCCAGATAGAAATGATGCCTTGTCCACCAAAAGAGCGAACTACAAATAATCCCTGGCCGCAGTGGCCAAAGGTTCTTAAGACCGATTACGGTGCCGAAGAATCCATTGCAGTTTTTGGTCATGATCCACGCATCTATGAAACCACAATCAAAGAAGTATACACAAAAGAAGGAAAAGTATGCGGCATTAAGACAGTCCAGGTTGGCTTTGAAATGGTTGACGGAAAACGTACACTGGTGGAAAAAGCCGGAACAGAAAAAGAACTCCCCGCAGACCTTATCCTTATCGCAGCAGGCTTTTTAGGTTGTGAAGAATACACTGCCACAGCTTTTGGCACCCCTCTTACTCCCCGCGGTACAGTTGAATCTGTAGGAGAGGCTACTCCAGACCTTGCAAGCAGCAACGGCTACAAAACAAGTATAGATAAAGTCTTTACCGCCGGCGACATGCACAGAGGCCAATCCCTGGTTGTCTGGGCCATCGCCGAAGGCCGCGAATGCGCCCGCCAAATCGACGAGTTTTTGATGGGGTATAGTAATATGTAGTAGATTTGCTCCCCAAATAAAAGGGGAGCAATCTTTAAAAACATCTCCTTAACTTGCTTAAAAAATGACTGTTATATCTTAGTTGGGCCAAATAGGATTGGTAAAACATCTTTAATAAAATGCATTTTAGGTTTGTATTCGATCAATTCGGGAAGTATAAAAGTTTTAGATCAGGAGATTTCTACATCTTACAACACTGACTCTAATATCGGTATATATTTAAACAACGCTTCAATGATGCCTCATTCAATTGTAAAAAACTCCCTGTCTTTTTATGCATCCTTATACAATAAATCTTTAAATGATATAAATCACTTAATTACCACTCTTCATTTAGAAAATGAATTAGACAAAGCCTATATTTCTTTATCTACAGGGAATAAAAGAAAAGTAGGCCTTCTTATTTCTATAATTAATAACCCAGACCTTTTAATTTGGGACGAACCCTTTGCTAATTTAGATCCAGATATGTGTCTAGATTTGGTAAACTTAATCAATCAGCTAAAACATGAAGGAAAAACCTTTCTAATAACCACCAATGATTTATTTTATGCCGCTGATATATATACTAAAGTTGGCTTCTTTCTAAAATCTGATACATTAGTCGAAAAAAATAAAGATGAATTAATGAATGAATATGAAGACAAAGAATTAAACAAAATATACTTTTTAGAGAAATCTAAATTAAAAGAGAAATATTTATGATGCAAAGTTTAAAACTATTTATGAATGATATTAAGATAATTATAAAAGACAAAAAAAATATACTACTGCTTTGTCTTCTGACTCTAATAATCGCCACTATTTCACTGTCTTTCTGTTATTTATTCCAGAATGATAAAACCTCCATAATGGAGCAATTTCAAACTGTATCAAAAATTACTGACAAAACACTTTTCATTTCATATGTTATTTATATTTTTAGTTTTATTATCTTTTCAACCTACCCATTTATAATTGGTATTGTAATTATAAGCTACATCAAAGAATTTGGAGAATTAGAATTGATGGTGCTTTTTCCAATAAATAGAAAAGCATTTTTTATAGAAAAAATTCTCTCTGTGTTTACACTTTCTTATGCTTTCTGCTTAGTTGGAATTATTATTACAAGCATAATTCAACAATTAATTCTCTCTACAAGTTTATTTCTAAACAAATATGCTCTATTTTATACATTCGTTTCTTTACCATGCTGGATTTTCTTTGTAAGTTGTACTGCAATCTTAATTTCAAGTCTCGCAAAAGACACAAAAGAAGCAAACCAAAAATCTTTGATTCTCCCATTTGTACTTTACATTCTTGCGCAAGCATTATTTATTCTTAAAATCGATTTCTTTTCAAAATTAATTATTTTTATTCCTCTTGTGATAAGCATTGTTGGAAGTACTCTTATTTTTATCTACCAACGAAATAAAATCACAATTGAAAAAATCTTATACAACATAAATAATTAAAAGTGTACACTATTAAATGGTCGGCTAAAAAGTTGACGATTTACAAATTCAGGTGTTAACTTACTTATAGAGTTAGAGGAGACTGACAATATGAAAATAGCATTTTTCGATACACGTTCTTATGATAAGGCTTCGTTTACAAAGGCGAATG
>CADBSK010000023.1 GCA_902797305.1 uncultured Spirochaetaceae bacterium
CACCCGGAAGAAAGAAAATCTAATTGTTGTATGAATTAAAGAAGGACTTGAAGGCCTCAAGTGAAATCTCCGGTATGTGAAAAAAAAGATTGACAAAACAGTTACATTCATGTTATTTGTATTAATGTCCTATCGACCGATTCAACTGTAGTATGTTTTCAGTATGATATCGTAGGGCGTTTATGGAGCAGGCTTTTGAGCCAGATTTGTTACAAAAGCTCCATTTTTTTTCGATTGGGGAACCTCAATAGGAAATAAGTTCCTTGCGATTGTACTTCAATCGTGTTTTTTTGTAAGAATCCTTGGATAGTCATTTGATTTGGCAATGAGAGCCGTCTAGGATTTGACCATTCAAGGTTGTTCTTTGCTTCTTGTTACCTGCCCCTATGGATTATTCCGCTGAATCATCCTGCTGAATTATTCCGGGTATCTGAAATCTCCCGCACCAGTTGTCTGGGTGTAGCTGTCTGGGAGAAGGCGGCGGTACTCGTTCAAGCCAAGCCAGCTTCCATCTGGACTGCCATTGTCGTACCAGAATTTATAGTAAGGATAGTCTCCCGGTTCTTCAATGGTGATTGTGTTTGTGTAATATTTTGCTTCAGCATCCCAGTTAAGTTCTGTTTTTTCCCAGCCATTAAAACTTCCCCGAATACAGATTTTCTGACTTCCGTCGAAATTAAAGCCAAAATCCTCTGGAACAAAGAAGAAGGTGTACTGATTTCCGTTTTTGTAGGCCGGCAGAATATCCGGTTCCTGGGATGTATTCGATTCCGGGTTTGAGCTACATGCTTCCTCAATTGTCTTTTGCCTTACCATAAAAAAGTTTGTGTTCTGGTCTGAGTTGAAAAGTTTGTATTGAGTAATATTGTAACCCCAGTCTGCAAAATAATCTCCCCATTCTGAATAGCTTTCGCTTATCCACTCTATCTGACTGGAATATATAGAAGATTCTACCATGTTTTTCCACTTGTTCAGTCTTTCCTGGCTTTTTGTTACATCAAAAAGGCTGTCTGAATCTGAATATTCAAGAAGATATTTTTTGTAAAGTTCCATAAATTCCGGAACAGCCAGCATTTTTTGAATGAGGGGGCGGTCGTTTCCGTAAAGATTTCCCCATTCCAGTGGATTTTGTTTTCCTGCGTCAAAGTTATAACAGCAACCCAGAATATTGTCGTAGTCGTAAGGAATAAAATAGGCCTTTCCTTCTGTACCGGCATTACTTCCGCTTCCTGTATCAAAATAAAAGTAGAAATTGTTCTGGCTTATCCAGTAGTCATCCCACATGCCAAGAATTACGTTGATGGCGTAAGTTTTTAAAAAGAGGTCTACATCCATTTTTTTATTGAACCAGGCTTTTATTGAAGCAGAATCGTTTGAATCCAGGTTTGAAAGTTCTTCTGTGAATGCAAAAAGCTGGTTTTTAGCTTCTGTAAAAGATTTTTTATTGGTTTTTAAATCGTGAGTAAATGTGTTTTCAACTGGATTTCCCCGGATTTCTCCCTTCCATGGTTGGTCAGGATTTTCAATATAGAGGTTTTCAATTCTTTTTTCTTCAACTCCAAATGATTCATAATCTGCAGGAGGGTTGGAGAGGCTTGCTCCGCCTGTACATTTCCACAGGTTTCCTTCGTCAGAAAGAAAATCTCCTTCTGCTTTTCCGCTTTTTCTTGCCTTCAGGAACTGCTTGTTGATTTCCTCAATCATTGCATAAAGACCAAAGTAAACATCTTCTGTGCTGCCGTCGCTGTCTGCAATATGGATGGTGAGTTTTGTATAAGCTGCCCTTGGGCTTGTCCAGATGCCGTTCTGGCGGAAAAGATTGTAGCCATAAACTTCCCTGGTGTGGGTTGGGTCGCCCTTAAAATGCTTAAGGTTCATGCCTTTCATACAGCCTGCCATCTTGCAGCCCTGGTCTTCTTTTAGCCATTCTTCAAAATCCACTTTAAAGTGGCTCTGAACATAGTTGTTATTGTAGCCGGTAAAGGCACTTTCTTCATCACTGGATCCGCTTTGAGGACGGCGGCGACTGGTGTTTCCACGAACTCTTAATCCGATATCTGTAAATTTCCAGGTGTAATTTCCCTTTTTGAACTGAAAATCGGCATGAACATATTCTTCGTTTTTGCTGGAAATATCATAATAGACAAGAAGAGTATTCCATTCTTTTCTGGTGATGTAGATATCTGTCTGGCCCAGCTGGTCCGGGTTAAAAATAAAGTCCAGATTTTCGTTTCTTGTCTGGTAAGGCTCTGGATTTAAGACTGTATTTGGGCTTTCTTTGTCTGTACCAGAGTCTGTGCCGGAATTAGTAGGTGTGTCAGATGTGTTATCGGGTGCTGCAGAATTTACTGTGCAGGAAAAGAGAGTTAATGCACAAACGACGGTTATAAGGAAAGATAAGAACTTTTTCATTTGAACCTCTGTTTAGTAATTTATAATGCAATTATATCAATTGTATCACGGGTATCAGAGATCTTTAATAAATCGGAGCTGTTTTTTTTCATCAGTATAGCCCTGGGTGCGGTAAAACTCGTGGGCCTGCTTACGGCTTTCACCAGAATTAAGGCGCATGCTGCTCGCCCCATTTTCACGGGCCCATTCTTCTGCCTGCTTGAGTAAAGCAGATCCGATACCCTGCCGTCTGAAATCCTCAGCTACAGCCAGCCCCAGAATGTTTGCCATAGTTGGAAAATAGAGTACGTTATATTTTTCTACGTGGATTACACCTGCTATGTGGC
>CADBSK010000024.1 GCA_902797305.1 uncultured Spirochaetaceae bacterium
TATCTTGAACTCATTTGAGTATTTAGACATAAAAAATGCACCTCCTAAAATTGAACTTTATTTGTCCAACTTTAGGGGTGCACTTCACACTTAGGCGGCCTTATAACCAAATTCGTGGAGACGACCAAATGAACTTTGGTCTTTCCTTGTTTTAAATATACCACAGACAAAATCTTGAGTCAAATAATATCACGCAGTATTGCGTTAGTTCGCTGGCAGGGATTTTTTTTTACTTTTCTTTTGTATTCCGTGTTAAAATTAACTTAACTAATAAAATATTTTATTTTGGAGCAAAAATGGACAATAAAGCACTGTACAATCTTTCTTATGGCGTATTTCTTTTGGGGACAAAGGAATCTCCTGCTGACAGTTATTCCTGCAAAAATCAACAGGGACTAAATGCGTGCATTACAAACACTTGTTTTCAAACAGCTAATTCCCCAACACGAATTGCAATTTCTGTTATTAAGCAAAACTTAACCTGTCAGATGATAGAAAAAAGCGGAGTTTTTACACTTTCTGTTCTGGACTCTACTTGTGACTTTGATACAATCAAACATTTTGGTTATCAAAGTGGACGTGATACAGATAAATTTGCAGATTTTGAATTTAAAATTGCTGCAAACGGCTGCCCATACATTCAGAAAAACGCCTGTTCATTAATCGAAGCTAAAGTATGTGCTAAACTTGATTTACAAACTCACATGCTTTTTGTTGCAGAAGTTACTGATGCTACAATTTTAAGCAGCAATCCGCCTCTTACATACGCTGATTACCAGAATAAAGTAAAACCAAATAATTCAACAGAAAAGAATGCATCATCAAACACAACTGAATCTTCAAAAAAAATTGTTGGGTGGAGATGTAAAATCTGCGGTTACGAATATCAGGGTCCAGAATTACCACCAGACTTTTTATGTCCTTTATGTGGACACCCTGTAGAAGACTTTGAACCAATTTTTGAATAAGGAATAATTTTTATGAAAAAAGTATTTTATTTTTTAATTTGCTTTATCTTAATAACCGCCAAAAGCTTTGGACAAGACAAAGTTACCGTTATCGGAGAAAACTCTTGTGGAATGGCAACATACTGGAACCTTTATACCTTACGTTTACCTTGCAGCGGCATTGGAGTTCATGTTGCACTGGATAAGTCTTATACTTTAGATTCTTACAATGCCTGGCACGGTGAAGGAACAGGTATACTTCCTGACTGGTGGTCTGACGGAAAAGATCTTAATCAGACTATTTTCCTAATCACACAGGATGAAGAGATGAAAGAAAGACTAAAAGACATCGGAAAGCATTTAATATAGACCGTTCAAGGATTAGCATGAAAAGATTAATTATTACTTCACTTTTCTTACTTCTTTCACTCAATTGCTTTGCCAAAACCAGAACAATTTATTTTACACGCCACGGACAAAGAGGTTCCTCTCAATATCAGGTAAAGTTTCAGAACTGTGATGAAGAAGCCTTAATGCCCGACGGTCAGAAACAAGCAGCCCTTCTTGGAGAATATCTCAACTCCATCGGCTTTAATGGAACAATTTATGTTTCTCCATATTACAGAACCCTGCAAACAGCCACTATTGCCGCTTCAAAACTTCCCAATATGCCCATGATACTAGAACCTCGTTTGCAGGAAAACGCAAAAGTAAAAAATGCCAGCGGAAAAATCTACACTATAAAAAATTGTCTTACCAAAAAAGAAATTAAGAAAAACTTTCCCAATGTAATTATACCTTCTAGTGTAAAATTTCCATGGAGAATTGAAAACGAACGCCAGAGCCAGATGGATGAACGAATCTCAGCCTTTATCGATGAAAAACTTGAAACTACCAGCGGAGACTTATTCTGCGTAGCCCACGGAACGCTTTTAAAAGGTGTAATCCGCGAAATGCAAAAACGAGGCGCTGATTTTCCAAAACAAAATGTCTACAACTGCTGCCTTTACGCCTTTACCTTTGATACAGAAACAAATCAAATTGTAGACTCAAAAGACCTAACAATGAACTATCTCTACAACGGACTCGTCACCGACAATCTCGCATACATTCCGGTAGAATGAGACTTGGAGTAGAGGTCAAGAATTCACGACGCCCTTAAAAATTGACGAAAACATGATTCTGAGTCAAACAAACATCTGCACAAGCGCAGCGCGGAAGCCGTTTGCTTTGACTCAGGTTCGCGCTGTGAGTCAATTTTTAACGGAGGATTAGCCAGGGCAAACGAATTATATTTGACTTTGTATCAAAAATGGCGCGAAGGAGCAAACTGGCTTACAAAAACACTCGTTTTGTGCTGCCGCGTGAGCGGCGA
>CADBSK010000025.1 GCA_902797305.1 uncultured Spirochaetaceae bacterium
CCTCCATTCCTTCGGAACGGCCCTTTCAGGGCCGCCCCTACAATCCCTAACGCATTTTTTAAGGAATGTATATGAATAAAATCAGCAGGTCCGTAGACATTACAATGACAATTCTTTCCATCATCCTTATGGGCGGAAACTATTTGTTCCCGAAAGACATTATGCATGAAATCTTAGGCGTGGCTCTTTTTGTCTTGTGGGGCATTCACATCGCGCTAAACCGCCGCTGGTGCGTAACTATTTTCCGCGGCAAATACAATCCCTACCGCGTAATGCAGACTGTAATAAACTGCTGCATTTTGCTTTGCACAATCTTTTTGATGATAAGCGGAATCATCCTTTCAAATCACATTTTCACGTTTCTGAACATCCAGGGCGGTCTTGGTTTTGCCCGCATTGCCCACCTTTTAGCCAGCCACTGGTATTATCTTTTAATGTCACTGCACATCGGGCTGCATGTGGGAATGATTTTTGGGAATAAGGGCACTTCAACTTCTGCTGGCCCTTCGACAGGCTCAGGGACCAGAAGGACTGCAATCATTCCGCGCATTCTCCTTGCCCTGGTTTGCGCTTACGGCATTTACGCCTTCAGCATCCGGGGAGTTTGGAAGTACCTGATTTTGCAGCAGCAGTTTTTCTTCTTTGATCTGGAACGCGGCTACATCTTCTTTGCCCTAGACTACCTTTCAATCATCATTTTGTTTGCGACAATTTCTCACTTTTTAGCAAAAATCTTGAAAAATATAACAGGAGTAAATACATATGATTTTAGATAAGATTAATTCACCAGCAGATTTGAAAAAACTTTCAGTTTCTGAACTTCCAGAGGTAGCTCAGGAAATCCGCGAAGGACTTTTTAACCGCCTTACAAAAATCGGCGGACATTTTGGTCCTAACTTTGGCTTTGTAGAAGCCACAATCGCCCTTCACTATGTTTTTAATTCACCAAAGGACAAATTCGTTTTTGACGTTTCCCATCAGTCTTATGCTCACAAAATGCTAACAGGCCGAAAAGCCGGCTATTTTGACGACAGCCGTTTTTCTGAGGATTCGGGCTACACCAACCCTGACGAAAGCGAACACGACTTTTTCAACATCGGACACACTTCAACTTCAATTGCCCTGGCTCTGGGACTTGCAAAGGGCCGTGACATCTTAGGTGAAAAAGAAAATATCATTGCAGTTATCGGCGACGGTTCACTTTCAGGTGGCGAGGCCATGGAAGCCCTCAGCGTTGCAGGAAGCGAACTGAACTCAAATTTTATTATCATCGTAAACGACAACGAAATGGCAATCGCAGAAACTCACGGAGGAATCTACAAAAATCTTAAAGCCCTTCGGGATTCCAATGGCAAAGCAGAAAACAACTGGTTTACAGCCTTTGGACTGGACTATATTTACGAAGAAAACGGAAATGACATTGCCTCTTTAATCAAAGTTTTTGAGAAAGTTCGGGATTCTGCTCATCCTGTAGTTGTTCACATTCACACACAGAAAGGAAAAGGCTACGAGCTTGCAGAGAAAAACAAGGAAAACTGGCACTGGTGCATGCCTTTTGACCGCACAACTGGAAAACCTAAGTTCAACTTCGGAAATGGAGAATCTTATTTTGGAATGACCATCCAGTACATAGTGGAAAAAGCAAAAAAGGACAAGAATTTTGTGGTAGTAACGCCTGCTATGCCAATGTCTGTAGGACTGGGACCTGAAGAAAGAGCAAAACTAGGCAGCCAGTACATCGACACCGGAATTGCAGAAGAAGCAGCCGTTGCAATCGCTTCTGGAATCGCCCGCCGAGGAGCAAAGCCCCTTGTTGTAACGAACATGACTTTCCTGCAGAGGGCTTACGATCAGATTTCTCAGGATGTCTGCATCAACAAAACTCCGGTTACAATGCTCATGAACTACTCTTCTTTTGACGGACTTACCGATGTAACTCACCTGGGCATTTTCGGACTTGCAGCTTTCACAAATATTCCGAACCTTGTGGTGCTCTGCCCTTCAAGCGCAGAAGAATACATTTCCATGCTGGACTGGAGCCTTGAACAGAAAGAAAATCCGGTTTTGATTTTGATTCCTGGAAACCAGGTTACCCACCGCCCTGCCGAAAAGAACTTCAGCAATTTGAACCGCTTTGTAATGGAAGAAAAAGGCGAAAAGGTTGCAGTAATTGCTCTGGGAGACTTTTTCCAGAAAGGACAGGAACTTGCGACCGCAATAAAAGAAAAATGCGGATTTACTCCAAGCCTTATTAATCCTCGTTTCGCATCCGGTCTGGACAAAGCATTGCTTACAAGCCTCAAAAAAGACCACCAGCTTGTAATCACTCTTGAAGACGGCATCCTTGAAGGCGGATTTGGCCAGAAGATTGCTTCTTTCTACGGCCCGAGCAAAATGCTGGTAAAAAATTACGGCCTTGAAAAGAAATTCTACGACCGCTACAAGCCAGAAGAACTTTTGCATGACTGCGGAATGACAGCCGAGCAGATTCTTGAGGATATTAAAAACTCATTACAGTAGTCATTAAAGAAATAGTCCATACTTACACAAAAGACTTTATCTTGACTTTTTATATTGCATACAATAATATTGGTATCGATAGTTATTTAATTCAACTCTTTATATTTTAAGGAAACTTTATTATGGATACGATTTCTTCATCAAGAAAAATATTCAGCTATTGTTTAAAAACGATTGTCTTTTTATCAGCCGTAATTGGAACCTGTCTTAGCGCCTATGCCGGAAGGAATTCATTTATGGGCGGTTCTACAGTCTTCATGTATTTTACAATTCAGTCCAATATTGCAATCGCGATTATAAGCTTAGCAGGCTGCTGTATGCTTGCACTTAAAAAGCCAGTCAGCAAAATATGGCATGTAATTAAATTTGTAGGAACAGTTTCAATCACCTTAACTGGAATTGTATTTTGCTTTGTTCTTGCTCCAACTCTAAAGACAAATGCCTGGAATGTTCAGAATATTCTTACTCATGTTGTAGTCCCATTCTTTGCCATTGTAGATTTCTTTGTAATTGCATCAACAACTCAGATAAAATATAGAAATATTTTCTATGTAATTATTCCACCGCTTTTGTATGCAATTTATGCAGGCATTGGATATGTAAACGGCTGGCAATTTGCTGAAGGCATTAACTATCCATATTTCTTCTTGAACTGGGGAAGTAAGGCAGGGGCATTTGGTTTTACAAAAGGACTCCCATTTATGGGAACAGCCTGGTGGATTCTAGCTCTGCTTTTATTCTTGATTTCCGTAGGTTTCTGCTATCTTGCTGTTTCCAACTGTATTAACCGCAAGTGTTCGAAAAAATAAAAATCGGATCATAACGTTCTAAGAAATTCTATACCCCACTCCACGGACAGTTTCAATCAGTTTCTGATTATTCAGTTTCTGGCGCAAAAGCCCGATATGAACATCCAGAGTGCGGCTTTCTATTTCTTTGTCGTAATTCCAAACAGATTCCAGAATCTGCTCACGAGTAACAACCTGCCCTTTATTTTCCATAAGAAGGGCCAGAAGTTCATATTCTTTTACTGCAAGCTGAACCTCTTTACCAGAAACAAAAGCCTTTCTGCTTTTTGTATTGATGATTACATTCTGTGCACTAATCAAATTCTTCTCTGACCCATCAGTTAAAATCGAGTCTTCAAGATTTGGCTGAATTGCCTGAATTACTCCAAAAATACAGTCGCCGGCTTTTTCAATCTTTCGGACTAAATCCATATAATTAAGTTCGGCTTTGACATTGCTGCCGTTTTCAATTCGTTTTCGACTAGCCTTTTTAAGCTTACGTTTTGTTTTATCGATTTTGTCTTCTACATCAGAAAGCAACACTTTATCAATCTCAGAAAGACCAAGAGCTATGTAAGTACAAGTCTGTTCATAAAAAATATGAACCTCATTAAAATATTCAATCAATTCATCTGTCTGATTTTTAAGGGAAGCTGACTCCCCTTCCTTTTTGAACTTACAAAGTGAATGCATC
This sequence comes from uncultured Spirochaetaceae bacterium, assembly GCA_902797305.1. GTDB lineage: Bacteria > Spirochaetota > Spirochaetia > Treponematales > Treponemataceae > Treponema_D. The sequence continues at coordinate 4,003 of CADBSK010000025.1, forward strand.
ATTGAACAGCACTCATCACTTAAATCTTCAAGGTTTTGAATTACAGAAATCATGTTGGCATAATTGTTTCTGTCATTATGATTAGCCGTCGGAAGCCGGGAGCATTTCTGAAGAAAGTAGGATATTTCATGATTCATCTCATCTACGTACTCTTCCTGAAAGTTCATAGCTTCAGCTAAGGACTCCATAGTTACATTGTTTTGATTAAGCCCCTGATCAAGATAATCCATCATTTCCATAACTCGTCCTGCCATTTTTGTAATTTCTTTCTGAACCTGAAGAATGTACAAATCTGTGCTGACATGATTTTTTGGAAGGATGATTGGAATTTTATAATGAGCATCTTTTTCTTTCTGACTTTCATGAATCACTTTTTCTGTTATAGAAGCAATCTGTTTTACAAAAGGCAGGAAAAGGATTGTGGCAGAAATATTAAAAACAGTATGAAGCATGGCAATATGAGTTGTAATATTCTGCATTGGAGTGCCCGGGACAATTAAATCAATGAGATTTAAAAATGGCTGGAAGAAAATCAGTGCAATAAGAGTGCCTGTAACATTAAAAGCCACATGGACAGCGGCAGTTCGTTTTGCATTCACGCTTGCACCAAAAGAGGACATAACCGCATCAACTGTAGAACCGATATTGCTTCCTAACACCATTGCAGCTCCAAGTTCCCAAGGAAGAGAACCGTTGGCAGACATGGTAAGTACAATCGCTGTTGTGGCAGATGAAGAATGAATCAAGGCCGTAAAAACAGTTCCAATCAAAACACCAAGCAAGACCCCTGCAAAATTCAAATCCTGAAATTTCTGTAAAAAGCTTACGGACTCGGGTTTTAAATTCATTGAAGTTTTAAGTAATCCCAAAGCCATGAACAAAAGCGCAAAACCCATGAAACAATCAGCAAAATTGTGAATCTTAAACTTCTTAAAATATTTGAGGATAAATCCAAATCCAAACAATGGAATGGTCGCCGCTTCAATGCTAAAGGAAAATCCAAAAAGAGAAACAATCCAAGCCGTCACCGTAGTTCCGATATTTGCACCAAAAATAATTCCAATGGCCTGAGTAAGGCTTATAATCTCGGCATTTACAAAACTGACCACCATTACAGTAGTTGCACCCGAAGACTGAATTATGGCAGTAACAGCAAGTCCGGTAAGAACCGCCGTAAATCTGTTCCCGGAAATCTTATGAAGCAGGGTTTGAAGACTATTTCCCGCTCCCTTTTGAATTCCGTTTGAAAGCATCTCCATTCCAAAAAGCAACAGGCAGAGAGAACCAATAAATCCTAAAATCTGGCTTAATACAGATATCATGTTTTTACTATAACTGTAAGAAATTAAAAATTAAAGTTACTTTATGTAAATTATTTGTAAATTTTTTAAATGAGCAGACATCCGTGATATAATTGCTTTATGCGCTACGCTCACATTCGAAAAGCTATTTTTTTAGACCGCCCAAACCGTTTTATTGCCCATGTTCTGCTAGATGATAAAAGAGAAACCGTACATGTAAAAAACACAGGCCGCTGCAAAGAACTGCTTTTACCAAATGCTACTGTCTACCTTGAAGAAAGTGAAAATCCATCACGAAAAACTAAATACGATTTAATCGGTGTAGAAAAATGTACAGGAAAAACACAGCTCATCAACATAGATAGCCAGGCACCAAATAAAGTTGCCAGGGAATGGATTAACCAGAATAAAGTATATTTTCCAGAGCTCAAGCTGCTAAAGGCTGAATATACTTTGGGAGATTCCCGTTTTGATTTTTATGCTGAATATAAAGACAAAGAAGGACTGGAGCACAAGATGCTAATCGAAGTCAAAGGCGTTACTCTGGAAATAGATAATGTGGCGCTTTTTCCGGATGCACCTACTCTCCGCGGTCTTAAACACGTAAGAGAACTGACTTCTCTTACCCAGAGCGGTCAATACGAAAGCATGATTTTGATGATTGTTCAGATGTCCGGCTGCAAGTATTTTACCCCTAATCGCCAAACCCACGCAGATTTTGCTGACGCGCTTAAAACTGCACATGAAAAAGGAGTAAAAGTAGTGGCTGTGGAATGTCAGGTTTCTCCAGAAAGTCTTGTGACAAAAGATGAAATCGAAGTCAGGCTGTAACACATTTGACTTTGGGTGTGATGTAAAGTAAAGTATAATTTAATCGGAGAATTTTTACATTATGAAATATAAGCTTATTTTCCTGACAACCATAATTTTTTTTACAGCAAATTTATCTGTTTTTTCCAGACCAAAAGTTGCTCTAGTTTTAAGCGGCGGTGGCGCAAATGGACTTGCAGAAATCCCTCTCTTAGAAGCAATTGAAGAAGAAGGTATCGATGTTGATTTTGTAGTTGGAGTAAGTATGGGCGCTATTTTAGGCTCTCTCTACTCATCTGGATATTCTCCTAAACAAATCCGGGAGATTATGACCACCCTGGACATTGTGGGAATCATAAATCAAAGTGCATCCCAGACAAAGTCGTTGCCTCCAATACCCGATAATCCATTTTATTCAAACCTTTATTCCTTTGATTTTTCAAAAAAAGGCTTTGGTTCTCAACCGGGACTTTTGGGCGACCAGAAAATTACAAACATGCTTGCAAGATTCCTTTCAAAAACTTCTCAGATTAAAGATTTTGATAAACTTCCAAAACCTTTCCGAGCGATTTCTACTGATGTTTTTACAGGAAAAACAATAATTTCTGATTCCGGCTCGATAGTTTCCGCCGTTCGAGGAAGCATGGCGGTTCCTGTTGTTTTTTCTCCATTTCCTACAGAAAACGGAAGCCTTGCCTACGATGGCGGGCTTTCCAACAATCTTCCTATTCAGATTGCAAAAGAAATGGGAGCTGATGTCGTAATTGCAATGGATGTTCTTGCAAAAATCGGTGTTAACCAGGAAGACTTCGGATCAATCGATTCTAATTTCATTCAGTCCATAAATCTGATCATTTCAATGAAAACCCTGAACCAGTACAAGGATGCAGACATCTTAATTCAACCGGATTTATCAGCAATATCTGCTGGAAAATTCGGAAGTGCAAAAGAAATCATACAAATTGGAGAAGAAGCCGTAAACAAGAGCCGCAGTCAAATTCACGAATTGGCACAAAAACTCAAAAATCAGGGATTCGAACTAAAAAAGCTGGATTACGATCGTAAAAGTGTTTACGATTCCATGAGCGAACCAATAATTTCTTCTATAAAAATTAAAGATATATCAGCAGGCAAAACAAATGGTTCTATTCCCATTCCTAAACCTGCAGACTTATCTTATTTTATGGGAAAACGCCTTAATGAAAAACTTTCCAAAAAACTAATAGAACGCCTTGAACAACTAAGATATTCCTATAATCTTGCAACTTTAACTTTTGAATTTGAAGATAATGAAATCTCAGAAGAAAATACAGGCAACGAAAGAACTCTTGTAATTCTTGCAAACCATTATTCGGATACACAAAACAGATTGTTTATCGGAGGAAGGCCAGCTCTCCAGTGTTATTTTACCGGCTCAGAGACACCTTCTTTTGTAATGTTTCCTTTTTTTACTGCTGGTGTAATCATTCAGGATACGGTACCGTTCTCATTCACATTTTCAAGCGATAAGTATTTCAGCGGAAATATTAAAGTGCAACCTGTAATTTCAAAAACAAAAAACCGCATTTTTTCTGCTGGCGGTGAAATTTTTGGAAAATACGGAAGCCTTCACCCGGTCAAAACCATTACATACTCCACAAAACTGACAGATGACGATTACGGATTTGGTGCTAACTTGAATTTTAACGCACAATTTATGGAAGTCATGAATGGGGAATGCGGTCTGGAATACGATTTTTCTCATTTAAATACTGTAAACACCCCATCAACAACAGACTCTTTCAATCATTTTTCAGGATACCTTCAGTTTGCAGCAGGTACTTTACAAAGCGATGTATCAGGCTTTTCAGGACTCAGGATCGACACCAAAATCAAGGCCGGTTTAGATATTTCCGGAAACTTTTTTTATTGCGGAAAAGCATTCATCATGCAGCAATTCGAAGTCCTTCACGAAAAAACAAGTCTTGGCTACATGGCAAGTGCATTTACTAACTCTTATCCATCTGAATTAATTCAAGGTTACTACGATGCAGGCGGTTATTATGGAATGAGCGGATATGAATACGGAAACTGGTGTCGAAACGGTCTTTACGCAGGTTTGACCTGGAAACAAAAACTATTTTCTCCATTTGATATGCTGGTAATCTTAATCACCCAAATAAAAGGCGGTATTTTCGACGGAACTTTTGATTTTGGAACAAGTCTTCATGTCGGCTTAAAAACCCCTTTTGGTTCATTATTATTCGGAGGTGGCTATTCATTCCTGCAAAAAAAATGCTGTCTGACTTTTACCCTTATGTAGGCTACTCAACTAGCAAAACAATACTCATCAATCGTCAAAACAAAGACACATTTTTCGATTTTTGTTGTGATTTAACTTTACATAGAATAAAATAAAAATATTATGGAATTAGAAAATAAAACTGACGATATTTACAAAGATATTCCTGCAAAAACTGCGATTAAAAATATTTATGACTCTTACGGACCTCTCTTAGACCACATAATGAAGTCCATAAAAGCTAAACTTGTCGACAATATTAAACTTTCATCAGAAGTAACTTATAAGGCTCGTGTTAAAAGCTTTAATTCATATTATAAAAAGGTTTTGCGCCAGCATCCAAAAGAAGCGGCAGAATCAAAAGGACTGGTTTGTCTTACAGATATGATGGGAATTCGCATGATCTGTACCTTCCTGGAAGATATCAAAGAAGTTCAGGAACAAATCTCCAGTATGTTTGACATAAAAGAAGTAGAAATCAAAGGTGCAAATCAAAGCTTTAGAGAATTTGGATACGAATCGGTTCATGTTCTTATTGCCATTCCAGAAGACTGCTTCCCAAAGGAAATTCCAGAAGGCCTTACTATCCCAAAAGATTTAGTATGCGAAATTCAAATCCGTACAATTTTGCAGGATGCCTGGGCAGAAGTTGAGCACGAACTCATCTACAAAACGGAATTCACACCTTTTGACATGCCTCTCCGACGAAAATTAGCCTCAATGAATGCTTCCCTGAGCCTTGCCGATATTATTTTCCAGGAAATTCGAGATTATCAGAAAAAACTTCAGACAGAAATGAATATGCGCCGCCGTTCTTTCTACGAAATGGCAGACGATCTAACCGAAGTTGCTCCATCTGGTAAAACCATTACTGATTCTATTGAACGAGTAAATCCTTATGTTCGGGGAACAATCGATGACATGCTTCTTCAGGCCATTCATGCACACAATGCCGGAGACCTGTCTAATGCAATCCTGATTTATACTCAGATTATAGAATCAAAACCTGCACCAAATAACATTGTTCTTTCAGTCATTTACAAGCATCGCGGTATGGCATATTTTACACAAAACGACTACGACAATGCCTTAAACGACTTTAAATGTTCTGTAGACTGTGATCCAAAGTCGTTCCGCTCTATCTATTACGAAGGAATTGTTTATTCCATAAAAAAAGACTATGAAAAAGCCATAGAACGCTTTACCACCAGCCTTTCTATCAACGAATATCAGTCTCATACCTTCTACCGCAGAGCCCTGGCTTATTACGAATTAAATCAATACGAAAATGCAATGAACGATGTAGTTGCTGCCCAAAAATTAGGTCTAGAAGAAGAAGGTGTTAAACAGCTTCACTCCAAACTAATGGAAAAATTTGACATGAAAATGTAAAAAAAAGCAGTTTTTGACTACAAAAACCAGATACACCTATTGACCTTTTTTTTATATTTTTGTAATATACATCTCATCAACTATGTTGATATGTCTCCTTCGTCTAGTGGTTAGGACATCGGGTTTTCATCCCGACAACAGCAGTTCAATTCTGCTAGGAGATGTAAAAGGACTGTTCGTTTGGACAGTCCTTTTTTTTTACAGCTGTTAAATACTATTAAAAAATTGCTCTATATACAAAATAATATTATAATATTTTGTAAAATGGACTCTAATATATCATATGGGGATTTTAAGTCCTCAAAAAAAGCTAAATTATTAAACAATTCTCATAAAAAAGATCATAAACCAGATTCCAGTATAATTTCAGAAGAAGATTTTAAATTAAAAGAACTTGCCAAAAAAGCCAGCCGTAAACTGGATAAAAAGAATAATAAAATAAAGCGCCCAATCGGAGTAAAACTTATTTTAATCATTTCTTTTTTGATGATTGTTGCTCTTGGTGGCGTAACCTATATAGTTTCATATTTTATTACACAAGACATTCGTACAAATGCAGAGGAAAATAACCTTACTATCAACAGCCGTACCTCCAGCGAAACAGAAAACCGCTTAAATTCTATAATTTCCTCAATCGGAATGTTTGTAGACCTTTTAGACACAATAAACGGCAATAAAACAGAAGTAAAAGCTCTGGAAAACATGTTTTTTGAACGAAACAAAGATATTGCAGCAATGTATTTTCCTAAAAGTTCAAGAATTTTTATAAATACACCATTCTTCATTGCCCGCGAAATCAATCCTGACAATGCAAAAACCTATTTTAACCAGCAGGAAGACACCATCCAGAATGTTAAAAACGGTACTTTTGAACTGCTGAATGCTTCTCCTTTCTTTAACGAACCACTTATGTGCATGTCCTATCCCCTTAACGGAAGTAAGAACGATAGTTTAGTATCGGTTTTATATTCCACAGAAGAACTGTACAACACTTTTACAAGCGGAAACATAAATAAATCCTTCTTTGTTAATAACAGAGGACAGATTATTGTTCATAATGATTTGGATTATGTAACAACACTTACAGATGATTCTTCTAATCCTATCGTTAAAGAAATGATGCAGAGCACCCTTAACAACAGACAAATTACTTACGTAGATAAAGATGGAAAAGAAATCATAGGAGCTTTTAAAAAACTCAATTTTGGAAACGGGGCTGTAATCACAACAGTAGAAACAGAGATTATCCTTGAAGGTATCAGGACCACAACCCGTAGAAACATTTATATTACAATGGCAATTCTGGCAATATCCATTATCGTAATTTACATATTTGCAAATTCTTTAAGTACGCCTCTAAAACATCTTACTGCGATTGTTAACGATATCAACAAAGGTAATTTTAATACCGAGTTATTTAACAATTTAAGCTCTCATAGAAAAGATGAAATCGGTGTTCTTGCAAAAAGTACCTTGAATGAAAGGGAAATTCTAAACACTTTTTCTAAAATGACGAATAAGGGTGTAACAAAAGCTATTATTAAAAAAGAAATCGACTTTGAACCACACTTAAAAGATATAACGATTTTCTTTAGCGACATCCGTGGCTTTACCGCTATTTCTGACGGATTTAAAAACCGCTTTGGAGAAGAATCTGCCGCAGAAATCATCGGATTTTTGAATGATTACATGAGCCGCATGGTTTCGTGTATTACAAAAACTGGTGGAACAGTAGACAAATTCGAAGGGGACGCAATCATGGCTGCCTGGGGAGTTTTACGCCAGGATGAACTTGACTGGGAAAATATGCCTCTGGATTCCACTATAAGAGCAAAAAAGAAAGAAATCCACGATAAATATGTAGAAGAAGATGCCTTAAGTGCAATAACTGCGTGCATGGCGATGAGATATTCTCTAATGAAGTACAACAAAGATGCGGAGGCATTTACAAAAGCGCATGAACACGAACCAAAGGCAAAATACAAACCTCATATTAGAATTGGCGCAGGTCTTAACACAGGACGTGCTACAGTTGGCTTTATGGGGTCATATGACAAAATGGAATTTACTTCTATCGGAGACTCTGTAAACTTTGCAAGCCGTACAGAAGCAAGTAACAAACCTTGTGGTACTGATACCCTTATAACCCAAGATACTTATGACATTCTCAAAAAGAAATACATTCGCTGTAAGGAGAATAATTTTACAGTTTTACCAGAATACAGAGAAAACGAGATTATCGTAGAACAAATTCCTGTTGATTTTGAAGTTAAAGGAAAAGGTAAACAGCATTTTTATGGTGTCGTAAATATGCCTGGATTCGATATCAAGAAATTCTATAAAGACGACCCTATGTTCGAACTGGATTCTGACTGCGAAAAAGCAATCGGGCCTAAAGGACCAAGAACTTTGTCAGAAATGCGTAAATTATTAGGAATTCCAGAGCCTGACTTTGGAAAGGTGGACCTAAATGAAGAAGAAAATAAGATTCAGGTCGCCGGTTCTTGATTTTTTTGTTATTACTTTATGTATTTGTGTTGCAGGCCTCTTTTTATTCCTGTTCTGGAAGGATTTAAATAGCCACACCAGCAGAAGCGACAAGAGCAAGATTGCAACAATTACATTTAAGAATAAAATCGCCCAAAGAAAATTCGATGATCGCGTTGTATGGGAACGACTGGCAAACAGTTCCCCTCTTTACAACGGCGATATTATCCGCACTGCTAATCTGTCTCAGGCTATCATTACCTTTAATGATGGAACTACTCTCGATTTGTCAGAAAACACGATGCTTCAAATCTATTTTTCGGAATACGAAGGCTTACAAATCGTTGTTGATGGCGGTAACATTCAGCTCGATGCATCTAAAAATACAAATGTTGCCGTAAAACTCGATGACGGCTCTGTTGTAAATGTAGATGCGGGTTCCTCGTTAATTGCAAAAGCAGAAAGCTCCGGTGAAAAAACTCTTGAAGTTAAAAACGGTAATGCAAAAGTTACTTCCAGTATTGGAAAAACTGCAATTCTCTCTCTTGGTCAATCTGTAAATCTAAAACAGGATGGCGAAATAAAAAATAATCCGTTAACAATAACTTCTATTCCCAAAAGTTTACGGCTTTTAAATATTACAAGCTCCCCACTTTCTGTCGCTCTTGCATGGAATATGGACGATAATACCCAGAGCGTGACAGTTCTCACATCTGATACAAAAGACTTTAGTTCAATAAAAAGCAGTAAAAAATACACAGGTTCAAATAAAACCAATATTGAATTGTTGGACGGAACCATCTGGTGGAAAGTCGTTTCTGACATAAACCCTGAAATTTCAGAAACAGGAAAAATTACGGTACAAAAAGTCCCTCCTGTAAAAATAATCTCCCCTGCCCCAAAGGGAAATTATAATTATCGCATAAAACCACCTGTAATCAATTTTTATTGGGAAGGCAACGAATACGCAAATCACTATAAACTGCTTGTTTCTTCAACACCGGATATGAAAAATCCGATTTTGGAACGCAAGTTAGAAAGTACAACAACTTATCTGGATGATTTACGAGAAGGAACATGGTGGTATCAGATAATTCCTTACTACATTCCTAATAATCTCGGATACGATAATTCTACCACTATAAATAGTTTTACCATTACAAAGAATGAGGAAATTCGGCGTCCTCTTCTCGTAATTCCTCAAAACGAAGCAGAAATTGTTTATAAAGACTTTATCCCTGCACAGTTTAGCTGGAAAAGCGATCTAGAAGATTGTACTTATGTCGTTCTTATCGCTAAAGATAAAAATTTTAATGACATAGTTTTAAGACGAGAAACAAAAAAATTAAATTTTGCAGAACAAATTCCTGTTTCAGACTTAAACGAAGGTACTTATTTCTGGAAAGTAATAAGAAATTCCTATGACAGAGACGATATTACTCCCGAATCTGAGGTTCGATCTTTTAAAATAGTTAAATATATTCCTCAGAGTAATAAACTTTTATATCCACCTGAAAATTATTCCGCAGAAGCTTCTCAAATTGCTTCTACAACCTTTATCTGGAAACTTAGCGATGAAAATAAAGACACTCAAACTACTGTTCAATTCTCAAAAACTAAGGATTTTAGCCAAATTCTTGTAGAAAAAGAAACAGACGGGCAGCAAATCAGCCATATAAATCTTAGTGAAGGGGCCTGGTACTGGCGAATCGGAGTTATGAACGACGCAAGTACAAAAGAATTTACAACCCCTCGTAAAATTCAGATTTTAGCACCTTTAGCTTCACCTGTATTCATTCAGCCTCTGCCAAAACAGGAACTTTTATCTTACAACGGCTCTTTAACCCAAATAAAATGGAAAGAAATTCCTGGGGCCGACTACTACAATTTAAAATTCTTTAATGATAAGCAGGAACTCATTCTTCAGAAAGAAGAAATAAAAGGTGATTCCCTAAGTGTAAGCCTTGAACCACAATCTTATTCGGCCCAGATTGTTGCTGTATCTGGAGAAAGCGAATCAAGCTTAATGCGTCAAAGCGATTATTCTCAAACTGAATTTACAGTGCGAAGGCCTTCTCGTGTAACTCTTACGTCCCCTGCAAACAATTCTTCTATCAGTGGACTTACAGCGTTAAGAGTTCCAACCGAATTTAGCTGGCAATACTCCAAAGATAAACCGGAATCTTACGAATTCGTATTAAAAAAGCGCCTTTCTAACGGAAATTACACATTGGTTGAACAAAAAGCAACTCAAAAACAGAGTTATAGCATTCTACGATTACCGGAAGGAACATATTCATATCAAGTACTAGCCAGCACGGCACAGGGAATTCCTCTAAATTCTGATATAAAAGTATTTACAGTAACAACAGTTCCACCGCTAAAAAGCCCGCTTTTAACCTACCCTTCAAACGCATTTGTAATGAACGGTGAATACCTCCGCAAAAACCGTAATCTGTTATTCGAATGGAAGAGTGTTGAAGGTGCAACTAATTACAATTTTGTTCTCTTCAAAAAAGAACAAAACGGAAAATTAACTCAGGTTTATTCGGAAAAAAGAATCAAAAACAATTATGTAAGAATTAAGGATTTATCTGTTCTTGATTTAGGAAACTTTGTATGGCAGGTAACTGCATACTGTTATGCAAGAGATGGATTTAAGGAACAACAGTCTAAAACCAGCTCTGCAAACTTTACAATTGATTTTGCTGCTCCTTCTCAAATAGAAAACTTAACTCCAGAGAGGATGTACAGTGAGTAAAGAGAAAACAATTCTTTTTACAAAAAAAATATTCTCTTGTACTTGCGTCGTTCTATTTGGGGCGTTGCAACTTTTGCATGCCCAAGTTTCCAATTTAAGGCAAAAAATTCAGTGGAAGGCGGATAAAAACGCATATGAATATCAGGTAGAAATTCAGCCTCTTGATGGTGGAAGCCCAACTTATATCACAACTCAGAATAATTATGCAGAACTCACCCTTACTCCAGGTAATTACAAATATAAAATTCATGCATTTGACTTTTTAGGAAGAAAATCCACCTCCACAAATTGGACAAACCTTGAAGTCTTAAAAGCATCTAAGCCTGTTATTGCCGATGAAAAGCCTGTTCCAAAGGCAAATAAAGACGGTTCTTTTGAACTCAACGTTAATGTTACAGAAATTTCTAAAGACTCAACGATTGAACTTGTAAATCCTGAAACCGGAAAATCAATAAAGGGTGATTTAATTCTTGATAACAAAGAAAACCAGTCTCTTTCAGAAAATCAAAGTGCCGCAAAAGCACATTTTGACTCCCTTCCCGATGGCCAAAACTGGAAACTCCGGGTAACCAACCCAAGCGGTCTCACCACAGAATCCGCACCACTAGACTTAGGAAAAGAAGCAGAACGCCTCGCGGCTGAAAAGGCAAAGGCTGAAGAAGAGGCTCACATCGCGAAAGAAAAGGCACTAGCCGAGGCGAAAGCAGCGGAAGAACAGCGTATCGCGGCTGAAAAAGCCAAGGCTGAAGAAGAGGCCCGTATCGCGAAAGAAAAGGCTCTAGCCGAGGCGAAGGCGGCAGAGGAAGCGCGTAACGCGGCTGAAAAAGCTAAAGCTGAAGAAGAGGCTCGCATCGCGAAAGAAAAGGCTCTGGCCGAGGCGAAGGCGGCAGAGGAAGCGAGACTCGCGGCTGAAAAGGCCAAAGCTGAAGAAGAAGCGCGTATCGCGGCTGAAAAGGCTA
>CADBSK010000026.1 GCA_902797305.1 uncultured Spirochaetaceae bacterium
CGGAGTGGTGGAATGGTAGACACGAAAGACTCAAAATCTTTTGTCAGCGATGGCGTAAGAGTTCAAGTCTCTTCTCCGGTATAAAGACCTTTGCAATTGCAAAGGTTTTTTTTTATACCTCTTCAATAAACTCTTTTCTAAAATCTATAGCTTCTACCAAATCTTGCGCACGAATATCCTTGCTTTGGGCAAGGTCAGCTCCAGTACGGGCCAGCTTTAAGCAGCTTGAAACCGCCCTCGGACTGAACCCAAACCGGAGAGAGGCGTCGTTCAAAATAGACTGACACTCTTTATCAAGTTTACAGAATTTTACGATTTCATCTGGCAGTAATCGAGAGTTCTTTTTTCCCTGACGCATTCGCTGAATTTTTACAGCCTTAGCAATTGGAATTCTCAACTCTTCTGTGGAGACTGAATCATTTGAGCCGCTTTCATTTTCAATTCTCACTCTCAAATCAACTCTATCCAGCAAAGGAGCAGAAAACTTTTTCCAATACAATTCAACAGACCTTGCGCTACAGAGGCACAATTTTGTCTTTGAACCATAATTGCCACAAGGGCAAGGATTTGCTGCCATTATCAACTGAAAATCCGCCGGATATACAGTACTTCTACCAGCTCTACAAAGTGTTATTCTACCTGTTTCCAAAGGAACTCTCAGCATCTGAAGCACACTCGTCCTAAACTCAGCAGCCTCATCCAAAAACAAAACTCCATTGTGACTCAAAGAAATTTCTCCAGGCCTACAATTTGTTCCACCACCGCAAATCCCCTCTATACTCGCCGTCTGATGCGGCATCCTAAAAGGAGCTTCCCGTACAATCGATTTCTTTCCGTTCAAAAGCCCTGCAATACTCAGTATTCTAGTTACAGGCTGAGCTTCTTCCACCGTCAACAACGGCATCAATGCAGGCAACTTCTGAATTGCCATCGTCTTTCCACACCCAGGCGCACCTACCGCAAGTAAATTATGACCTCCAGCTGCAGCAAACTGTAAACCCCTCACAAGCTTACTCTGGCCCTTTACTTCATTAAACTCATAACCAGAAGCAATCTTAGAAAAAGCAACGCCTTCTACAAAATCACAATCTAAATCCTCAATAGATTCGTCCTTGGGAACAGACTTTTCCTTAAAAACCTCTTCATTTTCCAATGCCTCAAAAGCCTCTTCCAGATTATTTGCACCAAAAACTTTCATTCCGGCAATCTCTCGAGCCTCTTCTGCATTCCCGCCAGGAACAATACACCTGCGAATACCCGCAGCCATCGCTGTAGCCACCGCAGCATGAACTCCTCTAACAGGTCTTACCCTTCCTCCAAGTTCCAGTTCGCCCATAACCAATATGTCGTCTTTTTCAACGCTAATAGACTCTTCATCGGACAACTGCTTACCAGCATACAGGACACCTAAAGCAATCGGCAAATCAAATCCGGCACCTTCCTTTCGTAAATCCGCAGGAGACAAACTTATCAAGACACGTTCCTGGGGAAAATCAAACCCAGAATTTCGAATAGCAGCCTGCATTCGTTCACGAGCCTCTTTCACAGCCCCATCAGCAAGCCCCACAAGATCCACCGCTGGAATACCTCGTCGTAAATCAACTTCAACAGTAACGAGAGAACCTTCGTACCCAAAAGGAGAAAATGAATAAATCTGCATTTTTGAACTACTTACCTCTATTGTATAAATAGTCCGAGAGTTATAAAAAAGCGCAAAAACTTAAAAAAATAATCTAAAAAACTAAAATTCTGGAGACCAGGTACCGTAATTTTTCTGTAAGGCAGGAAACAATTCCTCATACCAAAAACGGTCATCTATTTTTTTATCTCCGCAGCAATGGCCGGGCCTTCGGTCTACCCTGATTTTTTCACCATGAAAATCACTACCGGCAGTAACAAACATACCAAGTTTTTGAGCAAGTTCTTCTAATCTAAGGCACTCTGTGACTCTTGCCCCAGGATGAAAACACTCCATCCCGCAAACTCCCCGTTCCTTAAAATCCTGCATTACAGGTTCAATCTTGGACCAGGACAAATACAAACTCATTGGATGAGCAACCACCGGAAGCCCTCCGCTATCTTTAATTGCAACAATTGCTTCGTCAAGATTTGCACCAGTTCTATCAACATACCACGGACGACCTCTGGCAAGGTATTTATCAAAAGCCTGCTGACGGTGCTTTACAATTCCATGTTTTTCAAGCCAGGCAGCAAAATGTGGCCGGCCAATAACCTGACCTTCAAATTCCTGTTGAATTTGTTCAAAAGAAACCTGAATACCGTCGTCATTCATTCTTTTTATCATTTCTAAATTACGATTAATTCTGCTGTCTTGTAAAAATTGAATTATATCTCTTAAACTTCTGGAAATTGTTTGTAAACCCAGACCCAATAAATGAAATTCGCAGTTCGGTCGTTCAATATTCAATTCAATTCCAGGAACAAAAGTAATTCCCCGCTCTTTTGCGGCCTGAGCACCTTCTTTAAGACCATCTGCTGTATCATGGTCTGTAATTGCATGCACACTAATTCCCTTATCGGCAATTTTAAAAACAAGTTCTCTTGGACTATACTGACCGTCTGATGCGGTTGAATGTGTATGCAAATCAATCATACATATAACATAGCACAAATAAAATGTTTATGGTATAATAACAAAGATTTTTTGATTGTGGAGAAATTATGCCAAAGATTAATCAATATTCAAAAGGTTCAATTCCATACTTCGCAGGCGATCAGGATCCAAGAGTTTTTATCCTTCAAAAAGGAATTATGATTTTAAGCTCTATCGATCCGGAAAACAAAGGTACTGTTACAGACCAAGTTAAACCAGGTGAATTTTTTGGTGTAAAATCCGCTCTTGGTCATTATGCACGAGAAGAAACTGCGACTTCGCTATCAGAAAGTACAGTCGTTGCATTGACCGTACCAGAATTTGAAAAACTGGTAAGCACAAATAAAGAAATCATGATGAAAATGCTTAGAGTTTTTTCTAAGCAGTTACGACAAATTCATAAAAAAATTGAGTCGATTCTTAATAATGTTCCAGAAGACCAGCAGACAGGTATGCTTGCTGTTGCAAAAAGTTTTTACAACGAAGAACAGTATCGTTCCTGCTACGATGTATGTGAAAAAATGTTACAGAGATTTCCTCATACAATGTATGCAAAGGAAGTAACAGAGCTCCGTGATCAGGCAAAACTTGTTGCTCAAAGAGAACTGGCAAGAGAATATTCTCCAAATCAAAACGAATTAACAGGAAGCCTTAAACAGTTTAATCTCGCCCTCTTCGACCGCTTTGCAAAAACTTATGTTCCTGGCCAGGTTATTATCAGTGAACACGAGCCAGGTGATACTTTCTATCTTATTCAGTCAGGTCAAGTTCAACTTTTAAAATGTGTAAACGGAACTCAAAAGAACCTTGATATTCTTAAGGCAGGAGAATTCTTTGGAGAAATGGCTATTTTGGACAATTCTCCACGCTCTGCTACCTGTATGGCACTGGACAATGTAAAATGTCTTGAATTCAGTAAGGAAAACTTTGAATCCCTGATTACTTCAAATCCTCAGATTGGTCTTGGACTTTTAAAATTATTCTGCAAACGGATTTATGACCAGAAACGAAGATTCCGCATTTTAACGATTTCTGACCTGCAGATTCGCATTATGGATACATTCCTTATGTTTGACGAAATGAATCCAACTGCAAATGTTAACGAAAAATCTCGTAAATTTAATGTTACAGAATCTGATATTGCTCACTGGGCTGGCTTAAACCTTGAAACTACTAGCGCAGAAATCAGTAAACTCACCGAACGAAGAAAGATTGAAGTATTTGATAACTATATGATTGTATCAAATATTGCAGACTTTAAGCGACTGGTTGAAAGCCACACAGGTGCGTTTACACCAAAATGATAAAAAAAAGCCTTTAGATAAATCTAAAGGCCAAAGCCGACTTCCGGACTCGAACCGAATACCTGCTCGTTACGAGGGAGCTGCTCTACCTGGTGAGCTAAGTCGGCAACGAAATAATGATAAAGAATGAATAGGGTTTAATCAAGAGCGAAAATGGGCACAAAAGAAAAAGTTCTACAGGCATTACTTCAATCTTTTAATTCATCAGTTAGTGGACAGGATTTAGCCCAGCAATGTAATGTTACGCGGGCTGCAATCTGGAAGGCCGTTTCTACCCTAAGAGAAGAAGGCTGCCAGATAGAAGGAACCACCAACGGCGGCTACATATTGACTCAAAAACCAGATTTATTCACACCTCAAGCTTTTATTGAGCAGTTTTCAAAAGACTTTCCAGAATACAAGAATATTTACATTGAATGTTTTAAGCAAATTGATTCAACTAACACATACGCAAAAAAACTATTATCAAATCAGACTACTGAAACAAACTATGCTCCGGGCGTCATCGTTGCAGAAACCCAGACTCATGGCCGTGGCAGACTAGGAAGAACCTTTGTTTCTCCCTATAAAAGCGGAATATACATCTCGATTATATATAGTCCAAAAGGTGGAATAACAAACCCTGCCATAATAACAGCAAGCAGTGCAGTAGCAGTATGCCGAAGCATAAAAAAACTTTTTGGAATAACACCAGATATCAAATGGATAAATGACCTTTTTATTAACAAAAAAAAGGTCTGCGGAATTTTAACTGAAGGGTTTACAAATTTTGAAACCGGAACAATTGATTCGGTCATCATCGGAATCGGTGTAAATATCTCTCAAAACACAAAAGATTTTAGTCCAGAACTTTTATCAATTGTAGGTAGCATACAGAAAGAAACGTCTGTTTCCCGAGTTGAACTTGCCAGCCAGATTGCAGGACAGGTTCTTAGCATTTTACAGGAAGACTCAAAGAGCGTAATTCAAGAATATAAATCTATGTCGTTTTTAATCGGAAAAGAAGTCCTTGTACACCCTGTAATTGATCAGGAATCGTCAGACTATACAGCAAAAGTTGTTGACATAAACTCAGATGCTTCTCTTGTTGTCAGTTTACCAGACGGGACTCGCAGGGTACTAAACAGCGGAGAAGTAAGCCTTAAATCCGACTTTTTTACAAAAAACTAAAAGAAACTATTCATCTCTAATTGCTACAGCCCTTGCTGTATTATATGCCTTTTTCATTCCAACAGAAAAAATTACAGTCAGAAGATTTTTGTACATTTTTATCCCTTTTTTACCGCCCCGGGCAAACCAGGCTTTTTTACTCTGAAGCCATAATTCATTCACCATAGGAATAAAACAGACAAACATGGAAACAGTATTTGAAATCTTATTCTTTTTAGATACAGGTAAGACTTTTCTAATTGAGTGTTCAATTAAAGCAAGCCCTTCCCGCAATTGCAAAGAAGTTGAAGTTCTAAACAATAACGATGCTCCCTGCATTACACAAAATAGTTTTAAAAGAAGCATTAAGATTTCTTTATCATCAAAAGTTTTTATAAAAAGATTTTTAATAAAATTCAGGTCAATTAATTTAGAAACAGCAAACTCCTGAACTCCCATAGTAATAAACCTAAAAGAAAACAAAATTACTGCATAAAAAATCACTGGTTTTACATCAGAAATCTGTTCTTTAAAACTAAATGCAAGTAAAAAACCGGCAATAAACTGAAGAATAACAAGGGTCAGAACTGCTTGCCAGGGCGTTAAAAAGACTACAATATTTAGAAATGGAATAATAATAAGTTTTACCCATGCCGGTGTTTTATGAAGCAATGAATTACCTGGTTTATAAGTAAACATCTTACCACTCCATGTCTCTTATAGAATTATAACAAGTTAAAGGATTTCGGATATTCCACTGTTCAAGATTTTGTCTCAAACCTTCTTCTGGTGTTCCGTCAAACATAATCTCGCCCTGATACAAAACGACAAATTTGTCAGAAAGGGCAAGACATTTTTCAAGTTCGTGAGAAAGAATAATGACAGTTTTTTTTGCTTCTTTGAGTTTTTTTATCAAGGCATTTACCTGCTTAACACCCTGATAATCAAGATTTGCATATGGCTCATCAAGAACAATAATCGGGGTATCCATGGCAAGCATACAGGCAACTGCAAGTCTTCTTTTTTCTCCGCCGCTTAAAAATCTGGCTGAAAAATCAGCTTTTTCGGTTAAACCCGTTGCTTCTAAAGCCTTTGTAACTGCAGTCTGAATCTTTTCTTTAGCAAACCCCAGATTTTTGGGACCAAAAGCAATATCCTCGCGAGGAGTTTCTCCTAAAATCTGAGTTTCTGCCTCCTGAAAAACCAGGCCAATTCTACCAGAAGTCTTAAAAGTCCCTTTGTCAGCCTGTTCTAGACCTGCAATAATATTCATCAAAAGACTTTTGCCGCTACCGTTTTCTCCTCCAATAACAACACAAGAACCTTCTTCAATTTCTAAGGAAACACCTTTTAAAACTTGCCTAGGCCCGTTTACTGTATTAAAAGACTTTCTTATCTGATTTACGGTAACTGCAAAACTCTTTTCTACCATAATATTATGACTCCAACGACGAATCTGATTCCTTAGATTCCCGGGTATTTAGATTATTTGTATTTTTTTCAAGATATTGTGCTAAAACAGGTCTCAATTTTAATGCTACAGGAATAATTACTGCACATTTTATAGCATCACCCGGTAAAAATGGAAGACAACATGAGCCCATTACATAAGCAAACAAAGTCTTATCTTGTGGTACTTTAGAAGAACCAAGAGCCCAGTGAGCAAAGTGAATTAAGCCCGGGATATATAAAATTATCATACCAGCCAACGTTGCAATTGTTATTTTTATCACAAGCCCAATAGAAGGCTTTTTTTCTTCTACCGATGGTCTGCCTGCAATTAAACCTGCTATTAACGCTCCGATAAAATAGCCTGGTAAAAATCCACCAGTAGGTCCAATCCAGACTGCGATTCCACTGCTACCACCTGAATATACAGGAAGCCCAATCAAACCTACCAAAAGCCAAAGTGCTACAGGAAGACAACCTTTCCAGCCCCCTAGCAAAACAGCGCACAATATACATAACCCGTTTTGCAATACAATAGGAACAGGTCCCAATGGAATTTTTAAAAAGCAGCCAATACAAATAAAGGCCGCAAACAACGCAACAAACGCACTTGTTAATCCAATTTTACTTTTCATTTTAAACAACCTCATTATTTACTAATTCATTTATAAGTTTTTTATCATTTTGAATTGTTGTACCTGTAGTTGTAAGCATGTTACCCGTTATACAGGAATTTGCCCCAGAAAGAAAAGCTTTTTTTCCTCTGTCACTAAATCTTGCCCTACCGGCAGCAAGACGAATCTGTTTTTTAGGATTAATATATCTGAATATCGCAATCGTCCTTAAAATTTCTTCTTCGGAAAGAGGTTTTAATTTCTCAAAAGGGGTACCGGGAATTGGATTTAGAACATTTAACGGAATTGAAGCAACATCAAGCAAACTTAATTCCAGGGCCATATCAATTCTATCCTTGAGCGTTTCTCCCATTCCGATTATTCCACCTGAGCAGACTTCAAGCCCTGCTTCTTTTGCAAGCCTGATTGTTTCGATTTTCATTTTATATGAATGGCTCGTACAAATATTGTTAAAATTATTTTCGCTAGTTTCAATATTGTGATGATATCGTGTTACACCGGCTTCTTTTAGGCTTTTTAGTTGAGACAAACTTAAAAACCCCATACTGGCACACAATCCTATTTTTATATCTTTATTAATTGCTTTATAGGTTTCAAGCGCTTCTTCAAATTCTTTGCCGGTAAGGGCTTTTCCACTAGTTACAAGAGAAAACCTGTTCACCCCCTGCAAATAATCGCTTTTAGCCCGTTCGTAGATTTTTGATTTTCCGATAAATCCGTATTCCAGTGCACCAGAATGATTAAAAATGCTTTGAGCGCAGAATTTGCAATTTTCACCACAACGTCCACTTTTAGCATTTATAATAGAACAAAGTTCGATATCGTCACCGCATAACGCATTTTTTATTTTGTTTGCGCCTTTGCAGAGTAAGCCTAAATCACAATCATAAAAGAAAGATAAATCATCGTTTTTAGACAATCTTCTTCCAGAAATAATTTCCTCAGAAAGCAAAACTACATCAGTCATAAAAAAGAGTATAGTGAAATTATAAATCATTGTAAACCTATATAATTCGCAAAAAGTTTACAATAAACAGATTTTATATTCCTTTTATATAAGTGTGTTTATTTTTTTCTATATTTACGCTATTCTTCTGTCTATGAACGAATTACAACTTAAATACGGATGCAACCCTAACCAGAAACCGGCCAGGGTTTTTATGGAAGACGGAAAGGATTTGCCAATCACAGTTTTAAACGGCAAACCTGGATTTATTAACCTTTTGGACGCTTTTAACGGCTATCAGCTTGTAAAAGAACTCTCAGAAGCTACAGGGCTTCCTGCTGCCACAAGTTTTAAGCATGTAAGCCCTGCAGGTGCAGCTGTTGGTAAACCATTGAGCGAAACCTTGAAAAAAATCTATTTTACAGACGGCGTTGAACTTACTCCAATGGCATGTGCTTATGCCCGCGCCAGAGGTGCTGACCGCATGAGTTCTTTTGGAGACTTTATTGCTCTTAGCGGTGAATGTGATGAAGCAACTGCTTTGCTTATTAAAAAAGAAGTAAGCGACGGTATTGTAGCTCCAAGCTACAGCGACAAAGCTCTTGAAATTCTTAAGGCAAAAAAGAACGGAAACTACTGTGTAATTCAAATTGATCCTAACTATGTTCCAGCTGACCTTGAAAAGAAACAGGTGTTTGGCGTTACATTTGAACAGGGACACAACTTCCTTAAAATCGATGAAAACTGCTTGAGCAACATTGTTACAAAAAACAAGAATATGAGCGCTGATGACAAAATGAACCTTGTTATAAGCCTTATCGTTCTCAAATACACCCAGTCAAACAGTGTTTGCTATGTTAAAGACGGACAGGCAATCGGTATTGGTGCTGGACAGCAGAGCCGAGTTCACTGTACTCGACTTGCAGGACAGAAAGCTGACAACTGGTGGTTACGCCAGAGCCCTCAGGTTCTTGGCTTACAGTTTGTAGATGGAATCAAACGTGCTGACCGTGACAACACAATCGATGTTTACATCGGTGATGAATACGAAGACGTTCTTGCAGAAGGAAAATGGCAGAAACTCTTTAAGGTAAAACCAGCCGTATTTACACGGGAAGAAAAACGTGCATGGCTAGACAAAAATACAGATGTTGCAATCGGTAGCGACGCGTTCTTCCCATTTGGAGACAATATCGAACGTGCCCGCAAATCAGGCGTAACAGTTGTAGCTCAGCCAGGTGGAAGCGTTCGCGACGATCAGGTAATCGAAACAGCCGACCACTACAACATGGCAATGGCATTTACCGGAATTCGTCTCTTCCATCATTAATTAATAGAAACTAGCCAGTTTTCGTAAGAAAACTGGAGAGATGGGCACAACGCATTTACACAATCCAGAACGCCTAGTAGCCCATCTCGCATCGTTAAAATACACTTGCAAGTTTGCTGCGAGGCAAACTTGAGAGATGGGCAATACGCATTTACAGTCCAGAACGCCTAGTAGCCCATCTCGCCATCACTAAAAAAAACTAGCACGATTTCTGTAAGGAAATCGTGAGACACGGGCACAAGGCATTTTCACTGATGAACAGCACTGACAGCCCGTGTCGCAGGAGCCTTCCTTTCATGACAATCACAGAAAGAGCCGATCAGGGCTACCAGTTAAAAACAAATGGAATCTGTAACTGTGCACAGGCAGTTATCAATACATTTCAGGACAAACTAAACATCGACAATATTGTTTCAAGTCAAATCGCTTCTGGATTTGCAGCAGGTATGGGCGGTATGGAAGGTACCTGTGGTGCCATTATTGGGGCTGTAATTGTTGCCGGTTTACTCACTCAGGGTAAATCAACTCCTAGAATTGCCCGAGATATTGTGAACAATTTTAAGCAAAAATCTGGGGCAACTATTTGTAAAGACCTTAAGGCTATGACAGGTGGCAAACCTCTTTGCGAATGCCCTCAATGCGTACACAATGCTATTACAGCCCTGGGAGAATGTCTGGAGCTTGAATCTTAAATCACAAGATTAATTTTATATTAGGGCAAACGCATTATATTTGACTTTGTATCAAAAATGGCGCGAAGGAGCAAACTGGCTTACAAAAACACTCGTTTTGTGCTGCCGC
>CADBSK010000027.1 GCA_902797305.1 uncultured Spirochaetaceae bacterium
CTTCTGATTACAGTATGTGCAATGTCGATTTGCTGATTGAAAAAATACAAGAACTAGGAAAAAAGTGAGAGTATTTTATGGCAGACAACGAAAGACAGTTTGAAAGCGACATTGAAAAATATTTAATTTCATAAGAAGGTGGCTGGATTCAGGCACATGATTCTGGCTATCGTGAGGGCAATGGAGATGGTTATGCTCTTGATATTGCCACTTTAATTGGATTCATACAGGACACTCAGCCAAAAGCCTGGGCTCGCTTTGAAAAGATGAATCCTTCAAACACAGAGCATGCTTTCTACCAGTCTTTTGAAGATGCCGTAAATAATGATGGACTTATTTCTGTTTTACGCCATGGCTTTAAGCATCTGGGAATTGAATTCAAAGTTTGCTATTTTAAGCCTGAAAACTCATTGAATCAAACTGCCCTTGAACACTATAAACAGAATGTATGTCACTGTATTAGACAATGGCATTACACTACAGAAAATAATAATTCTGTAGATATGATGCTTGCTGTAAATGGTATTCCTCTGATTGCAATTGAACTAAAAAATCAGCTTACTGGACAGAGCTGCGACAATGCAAAATTACAATGGATAAATGACCGGGATGCAAAAGAGGCTTGCTTTAGGCTCAATCATCGCGTTCTGGTTTACTTCTGCGTTGATTTATATAACGCTTTTATGGCTACAAAAAAGCCAATGAAAGAAGATGACTTTTTGCCCTTTAATCAAGGCTCTAATGGCCCGGGGGTAGATGGTGGGGCCGGAAACCCGCAAAGCCTTGATGACGATTATGTTACTTCTTATATTTGGAAAGAAGTTTTGCAGAAAGATAAACTTTTGGATATTCTTCAGAAGTTTATTCATTTTGATAAACACGAAGAAACATATATAGATGAAAACGGAGAAGAACAAACTAAGATTGTAAAGAAAGTTATCTTTCCTCGTTACCATCAATTGGATGTTGTTCGTAAGCTTATTGCTGATGTTCGGGAAAATGGCAGTGGTAAAAACTACCTTGTTGAGCATAGTGCCGGTTCGGGAAAGAGTAACAGTATAGCATGGGTTGCTTATCGTCTGGCTTCACTCTTTGATGAAAACGATAAGCCTATGTTTAATTCCGTTATCATTATTACAGACCGTAAAGTTTTGGATCAACAGCTGCAGGAAACTGTAAGCGGTTTTGACCATACTATTGGAAGTGTTATTACAATTGATGACAAGACAGAAGTTGGTGGTGAAAAGAATTCAAAAGCATTACGAAACGCAATTAATGATGGAAAGAGAATCATCATTACAACCTTACAGAAATTCCCGGTAATTTATGAGCAGGTAGAAGGTGTTAATGGAAAGAAGTTTGCCATTATTGTAGATGAAGCTCATTCAAGCCAGACTGGAGACAGTGCAAAGAAACTTAAGATTGCACTTGCTGATAAAACTGATGCATTAAAAGAATGGGAAGAAATAGAAGCCGAGAACGAAGAAAAGACTCCTGACAGCGAAGATGAGCTTATTAACGAAATGACTGCACATGGAAATCATAAAAATTTAAGTTTCTTTGCATTTACCGCTACTCCAAAAAATAAAACATTGGAAATGTTTGGAACTCGACAGGCTGACGGAAGTTTTAAGCCCTTCCATGTTTACTCTATGAGGCAGGCTGTAGAAGAAGGCTTCATAATGAATGTGCTAGAAAATTATACTACATATAAAAATTGTTATAAAATTTTACAGGAATCAAGTGATGATCCTGAAGTATTTGCTTCTAAGAGCGTGAAGCTTATTAAGAGATATGAGGAACTACATCCGCATAATTTGCAGCAGAAATCTCAGATTATTGTTGAAACTTATATGGATAAAACACGTCACGCTATTGGTGGACGTGGTAAGATGATGGTTGTTACTGCAAGTCGATTAGCTGCTGTTCGTTACTATCATGAAATAAAAAGATATATTGAAACTCAGGCTGCAAAAGATGATTCATATAAAAACCTTGAAATATTCATTGCTTTTTCTGGTAGCTTAAAGGATCCAGAAGATCCAACTGGAACAGAATATACTGAAAGCGGTATGAATAAGGACCATAATGGAAGACCTGTAAGTGAAGCTCAAACAAAAAAAGTTTTCCATGATGAAGGAAATATTTTAATTGTTGCAGAAAAATATCAGACAGGTTTTAGCGAAAATTATCTGCATACTATGATTGTTGATAAAAAACTTCGTGATGTAAAAGCTGTTCAAACTCTTAGCCGCTTAAATAGAACCTGCGAAGGAAAAGATGATACTTTTATTCTTGATTTTGTAAATACTAAAGAACAGATTCTAGAAGCATTCCAGCCATATTTTCAGACAACAGAATTAAAAGAAGAACTAAATAAAAACCTGATTTATCAGACTCAAAAACTTTTGCGTGGATATAAAATTTACAATGATGACGATATTAAAAATGTTACAGATATCTATCTGACTCAAAAGAAAAATCCATCAAAGCAGGCAAAGATTACAAATGCACTTTTGCCAGTTGTTCAAGGATATAATAATTTGAATCAGGAACAAAGGTACCAGTTTAGAAAACTTTTGCGTTCATTTGTAAAATGGTACAACTTTATTTCACAGATTATCCGAATGTTCTCTAAAGATTTACATAGGGAATATCTTTTCTGTAAATACCTTGAAAGACTTGTTCCTGCAGACCCAGTTACAATGATTGATATTACAAACAAGATTAAGCTTGAATATTATAAACTTGAAAAAACTTTTGAGGGTAGCATTGAGCTTAAAACTGAAAATGGCCTTTTGGAACCACAAAGAATTAAAAATACTCCTAGCGAAAAGGAAAAGAAAACTCCGCTTTCAGAAGTAATAAAAAAGATTAATGAAGAATTTGGAACAAAGTTTACAGAAAGAGACAAAGTAATTTTTGAAGATGTGTTTAATACAATGGTAAAAGATGACAAGCTAAAAACATCTGCACGTTCAAATGGGCAGCAGATGTTTGAGAATAATATAATGCCTAAATCTTTTGACGATACACTTCAAAATTCTTATCTTGAAAATATGGAAGCTTACGAATCTTGGCTTAAGGATAAAGAGAAATATAACTTTATGCGTAAGATGATGGCAGAGGCTTTGTATAAGGCGTTCTTGAAGGAAGGAGTGTAAAATATGGAATTTAATGATTTTATAGATGATATGAGAAGAATTAATACAAAATATCCTCATACTTCTAAACCAGACATGCATTATTTAAATTACGATTCTGTATTAGAATTAAAAGGACTTATTGAAAAACGAGAAAATGAACGAAAAATAAATAATGTTCTTAAAGGTGAGCCTGATTTGCTTGTTTCTCTTTTAGACATTTTTAATACAGGCTATCAAGGTTCCATAGCTATTCCTGAGGCAGTAATAAAACCCCATTTTAAATTCTTAGGAAAAGGTCTTATCCCTGACTGGTTTTTAATCGGAAAAAACAGTGATGGATATCAATATATCATCGTAGAATTAAAGAGCCCTGCTGAAAAGATTTTTTATGAAACCTCAGAAGGCTTGCAGTTTTCAGCATATTGCAACAGGGCAATGAATCAGCTGTTAAATTATTTGACCTATGCTGAAAGAAATCAAGCGTTTCTTAGAGATGAGTTTAGATTAGGGGGATTATCAAACCTCAAAGGTTTGCTTGTAATTGGAAATAGGGATGATTTAACTGAGAAAATGAGCGAACAGAAGAGGGCTTGGAATGAAATTTTATCAAAGAAAATGACAATAGTTACATGGGATAGAGTAAAAGAATCTCTAATAGGAAAATGGAATTTTATTCGACCAGATTATAAAATCTGAATAGAAATTCTGATAGTATAAGGAGCGCCCACATGACCAAAGTCTACTGTTACGACAGCTGTTCCACCTGCAAGCAAGTCCTTTCCAGATTTGATGCAAAGGACATATAAGCAGTTTAAGCTTATAGTCAGCGACTGAATGCTTGTAAAACGCTCCCTTTTACAGACCGACGATGCAGTTTGTACGGGATTTCGCAAAGCGGAATGAAAGGTGTCTTTGAAAGTGTAACGATGGGGGGGACTGTTTCTTTATCCGTATAACTTTTTTTGCAAATGCGTTACACTAGACTCAAAATTTTATTCCGAGGTTACTATGGCCGACATCAAATTATTCAACATAAACGGTTCTGTCCAGGAATTAAAATGTCATACGCATACCTTATGAGAATGCAGATGCAGGCAAAAAAAGAAAATCGACTGCAAGTCCGCCCAACGATTCTTTAAGAATCGGCGCATATCCTTTCAGCTCATCGGCTTTAAAGAAAAAAATGTCCTCTGGCGAGTTTGATTCCGTGAATTCTGCACTTGTAAAATCAGAGAGAAGCTGGGCTGCTGCAATCGAGATATTACGAAATTCCGGATGACATATTAGTGAACGTCTCTATGAACAATTAATAAACTTTATAGAAAACAGTAACAATGCCTGACATGATTTTCATAGCGGATTTCCAGTCCAATGCATTAGGCTATACGTTGGGGCATGCCCTCCGTTTAGCTAATTGGAAATTATTGACGTTACGCTCGCTTTGCTCGCGTTAGGCTATGGAGCGGTGCGAAGCAGTCTGCGTAAGCAGACCGGCCGTAGGCAAGC
>CADBSK010000028.1 GCA_902797305.1 uncultured Spirochaetaceae bacterium
AGCTCCTTCATTTTGTCGCAGAAGTGGGTTACGTCCATTTCGTGGTAAGGGGTGTACATTGCAAGAATTTCTGTTATGGGAATTAGGGAATCTATTTGCCTAAAGGTTAGGTTTGTCTGCCACTGAAAATACGCGAGAGCCCAACCTGCCCAGTATTCAGGGCTTCTGTTGGCAGCGGGATGGTATTTGTCTGCAAGGCTTTCGTCTCCCAAGACTTCCAAAGCCAGCTCCACACCTGACTTTCCTGCAATCAAGGCTGCATCTCCAGAACCAAAGCGCAAGGAAACATTCGATGCAAGAAAGATTCCGTAAAAAGCGGCAAGGCTTAAGTTCAGGTCATAAACTGCAAAGTCAAGCATTGAGGCCAATGTTGTCTGGGCCTTTGAAAGGTAGCTTTTATCGTAGGCGTGAATCATCGGCCTTTACCTCCTCATCCAGAATCTGGATTATGTACAAGTCGCCACGCTGGCGTTTGTTTTTTTCCACGTCAAAATACTGGCGGCGGGCGTTTTTGTCGCGCAAGTCTTTTTTGGAAAACCATTCAGAATATTCAGCAACTTCGTATCCCTTGAACTTAAGGGCATCAAATGCCTTTTGGCTTTTTAAGACAAACTGGTTGCCAAGTTTTCCGAGCTTCATTGCGTTTGCAAGCTGGCGTACAGAAATTGTGCCATTGATAAAATCCTGTGCAAACGAGAAGTAGCTGTCATCTGCCCGGTAGCCGGTTATTAGGTCAAAGTCTTTATAGGGAACAGTAAAGTTTTTTAGGAGATACTCTTTTGCTTCCTGAGCAAGCGCAGAGCTTACGTCAAAAATCCTGTTTTCAAGGAGGACGGAAAGCCAGTGAAGGACGGTGTATTGGGGAGAGTTTAAATTTATGACTGTTAGGCCGGATGTTTCAATTTTGTATATGTTTGCATAGCCGTTCGCATCTTTTGAAACACCCCACTCTTTTGCCATGCCAAGATCTTCCGTGCAGTAAAAGCCAAGCCCATAGTCATTGCGGACCTTACCGAATCCAAAAAGAGGTTTTTCTATGATTTTGTCAGAGCCGTGATAGATTGTCTTTTTCACAGGAGTATTATACTCCTAAAGATGTATAATTGGCAAGTGGGGAAAATATTATTCTTTTACATCCGGAATATAAACTCTCTTTAACGGAATAATCGTTCTGTATTTATCAGAAAGTTTATCATAATATTGCAAAAGTAAATCAACTAATTCACGACCATCAATTCCACGAATTTCCGTATGACCATTTAAGTATTTTTTTGCATTTTCTGAATAATCCGACAACGTAACAAATAAACCATAATCATTATTATTCATGGCACCTTTCAAGGCCTGTACATCCCTTTCAGGAACGTCTCTATCAAAGCTTTTTACCTGTACAACTATTCTTGGCGGAAGTTCATCTTTGTATATTATAATATCGATACCTCTGTCTCCACCTTTTGAAGACTGGGTAACTTTATATCCCATTGCGCCAAGAAGATCTGCAACCAAATCTTCAAGAGGATAGCCTTTTAGATTTGTACTTAATTGCTTTAATACATAGTCACGAGTTGTCTCAATTATAGAATCAGCCTGCAAAGAGATTTCTTCTGATTCATCTTCGGTATCATTTAATATGTTTGTACCACTTAAAGCAGAAATGAATTCATCTGCATAGTTCTTTACAGAAAAAAATGTCATTGCAGAGCCAATTTCATATAAAGCCCCCTGACTAAAGGATGTTCTTGCAAGACCTCTTTTTAGCCATTTTACTTTACGCCGTCTTGGATAAACATCGGTATTTGAATTGTATGTTGCATCTCCGATAATTTGTCCAATATTTATTTTCCTGTCAATCTTTGAGGGGAATACAACATAATCTCCAATTTTAGCTTCATTGATAAATCTAAAAATCTGTCCACAGTCCGTTGGCGCAGCACCAGGTTTCTTATTGGGATAAACCGAAGGATATTTCTGCTTTAACAGCTCACGGTCATTTTGAATAACAGAAATATCTCCCATATCATGCCAGCCAATCGCAATTACATTTTCATTGAAAAAGAGATTATCATCTTTTGTATGTATTCCCCAAACTTTGGTGTCTGTCATTTATTACTCCTTATTATTTTCTAATTTTTCACAAAGTGGTAAAAGTTTTTCGAATGCAGCGACTATGCGTTTTTGTTCTGCAAGTGGTGGAAGAGGAATAGCTTCTTCATTAATATTTTTTACAGCTAATCCTGGCTGCGCTGTAGCTGTCGCATATTGATTAAGGTCTAATACTTTGAGAAATAACCCTTCCCAATCCTCATTTATATTAGCATAGGTATCAACTACTACGGCATGTTCTGTTGCATAGAATTTTCCATTTGTAAAATTAACATTCCCACACAAAGCGCCTTGACGACCTATCAGTGGGTAATAACCTTCTCTATTGTAGTTTTTTACATATCCTCTTATTCCATTACCGCCATAGTAGAGATAATCATTTCCATTACTTGTTTCTGATATTTCACTTGCTGAGATTGTTTTTCCAGCTTGCAAATTAAATATTTCACAAATTCTACACCAGCACCAATTATTCGGTATATCAAGAGGAATTAATTTACCTTGAACAGCTTCCTGTAAAAGTGCGTTTTTTAAATCTTTTGAGGTCATAGAATAATACCTGTAAGTTGCTGGATTTTCTCTTTATTCCAATCCTCATTCATCCAATAAAAATATTCTGTTTTGCGTTTTTTGAATATTCTGAACGGCAATGTGGAATTGTCATATATATGAAGTACATCGCATACTTTCACCAGTTCAGGAATGAGGGCAAGTGCCTTTTTATAACGAGAACGGATTTTATCTTCGGGAACAGAATGTCCGCCGTTTGCCGCTCGGGATTCCACACGCGAAACATTAATATCAGGATTCCGGGTAAGAACATAAATACAGCGGATAAAATAACCTTTTTCTTTCGCTTTTTGTAAAAGTTTTAGATTTCGGTCTGTGGATAGGACAGTTTCAAAGGTAAAACTTTTGTTCTGTGCGACACAATCCTCTCGCATTTTTTCGGCAAGCTGGGCAGCCTCCAAATCGGAACAGTAGTTTGTGCGTTTTATTTCATCTGCATTTATATAAGGCTCAATTACTTTTGCAAGTTTTGTAACGGTTGTTTTTCCACTCCCATTTGGTCCTGCAAAAACAATAATCTCTGCTTTCTTAATTTGCTTGCACATATTTTTTGGTTCCATCTGAATAAAGCAGATAAGCAGAATTTGTTTCTGAGTCATAGCAGGAAATAGGAGTTCCCTTTGCTATTTTTATTTCATTTTCAATTCGCACGGCTTCAATAAAGCGTTTTGTCAGTTCATCGTCTGAAATACCACAAGTTGAATCCAATTCATTTTGCTCCATAACAAATCCTCCTGTATCTATTATAGCAGATTATTTTATAAATTTACAGTTCCCTTTTTTTTTAACTTATAGCTTCTGTTCTTATTTCCACCCATTGCTTCCAGATAGCCAAAGTCGGTAAGCTGGCGCAGGTAACGCTTGGCTGTTGTTGGCGTAAAATTAAAATGCTGTACAAGTTCCTCTGTCGTAATTTGTGTATTATCGCTCATAAAATGCAAAATATCGACCAGTTTCTCGGCTAAAGTTGGTTTTATTGACCATTTATCGACCATTTTCTGCGTAAAAAGTGATTTATCGACCATTTTCTCATTGTTGTCGCTAATTGATGAATTAAACCGTTCAATTTCTGTTTGCAAATGTTTTGCATGAAGATTCAGCATAAAAGTGGTAAAAATACTTTCATCATCTTTTTCTCTTGCATCTATAAGAGCCTGAATATATTCCGCTTTATCTTCTTTTAGAACTTTTGAAGGAATAAGATTAAATTCCCATTGCAAAAGATTCATCAAAAGGCGGCTCATCCTTCCATTGCCGTCTGCCCAAGGATGGATTGTTACCAGTTCGTAATGTGCCCAGAAGCTAAGCTTGTAAACAGAAAGAATGTCTTTTGGATTTAGATTTTTGCGACGTTCATTCAACTTCTGGCAAAATGATTCTAGCTTTGC
>CADBSK010000029.1 GCA_902797305.1 uncultured Spirochaetaceae bacterium
AGCACAAAACGAGTGTTTTTGTAAGCCAGTTTGCTCCTTCGCGCCATTTTTGATACAAAGTCAAATATAATGCGTTTGCCCTGTACGCGTACGCTTAAAGCCTTGACTTCGCCGTTTTTAGGGTTTGTAATAAACCCTAAATAAAAAAAGCCCTTTACGAATAATCGTAAAAGGCTCTTTATAAAAACTTTAAGTTTTAATTATTTGCAAAAAGCTTTTTTAAGAAAGTCTAAATCCAGTTCTGGATAGAGAACGTGAGCAGAAAGCAATGCATTTACGCGTTTTTTTGCTTCTGCCTGAACTGCTGGATCCAAATCAATTTTACCTTTTGCAGGTTTACCTTCTTTTGTAAGACCTGGTTTTGTTCCTTTTAATACAAAGTCGATGATGTCTGCAACTTCTTTCATGTCCTTTTCGTTCATGCCAAGAGTTGTAAGACCTGGAGTACCGATACGGATACCAGATGTCCACCATGCACCGTTTTTGTCGTAAGGAAGGGCATTAGCGTTGGCAGTTACACCACAAGCGAACAAAGCAGCTTCTGCCTGTTTACCTGTAAGACCGTAGCCAGTTACATCTACCAGCATAAGGTGATTGTCTGTTCCGCCTGTCTGCAATGGCATTCCGTGTGATTTACATCCTTCTGCAAGTGCTGCAGCGTTCTTAACAACCTGCTGAGCCCAAGCCTGGTAAGCTGGAGTAGAAGCTTCTTTGAAAGCGATTGCTTTTGCAGCCATTACGTGACCAAGAGGACCACCCAATACCATTGGACAACCCTTGTTAACATAGTCAGCATATTCTTTTTTACAAAGAATCATAGCACCACGTGGTCCACGGAGTGTTTTATGTGTTGTAGTTGTTACGATATCTGCCCATTTTACAGGATCATAATCGCCGGTAAATACTTTACCTGCAACAAGACCTGCAAAGTGTGCCATATCAACCATTAATGTTGCTCCACATTTATCAGCAATTTCGCGGAAACGCTTAAAGTTGATTTTGCGTGGGTAAGCAGAGAAACCTGTTAAAAGAATAAGAGGTTTAACTTCCATTGCCTGCTTTTCGATTGCGTCATAATCCAAAAGACCTGTTTCGCGGTCTACACCGTATGGATGACTTTCAAACATGCGGGCAGAAACGTTCATTCTGTATCCGTGTGTAAGGTGTCCACCACAAGAGTAGTCGAGACCCATAAGACGCTGGTTACCAAATTTTTTGCGAAGATCGTCAAACTGAGCATCTGTGAGTTCACCGAGAGACTTAACTCCAAGTTCTTCTAATGTAGGAGTTTCTACCTTTTTTGAAAGAATTGCCCAATAAGCTACAAGGTTTGTGTCTGCACCTGAGTGTGGCTGAACATATGCATAGTCAGCACCAAAAAGTTTTTCTGCTTCGCGGGCAGCACAATTTTCTACAGCATCGATGTTTACACATCCACCGTAGTAGCGGTGTTCAGGATATCCTTCAGCATATTTATCTGTAAGAAGGTTACCCATAGCAGCCTGAACGTTCAATGAACAGTAGTTTTCAGAAGCTACAAGTTTAAGATGGCTGCGCTGATTTTCGATTTCGTTAACGATAGAAGCAGCTACTTCTGGTCCAACTGCAGCAACCTGCTGAAGATTAGCTACATAAGCACACATTGCAACATTTGGTTTTCCGCCACATGATGCTAAATATTCTTCTAATGGTGTAGACATATAAGTCTCCTTTTTAGTCATTTATTGTCATTTAACAAGTCAATAATATTGAAATGGGATTCTTTTTTCAAGGAGTAAATGACATTGCAGGGTAAAAGTGTTTATTTCTTTAAAATAAGATTTATCTTCTTTTGTTGGTTTGACCTTTGTCCTCTGCAAGGCTTACTCTGATTTTTCTACCGTCAAGCATAGTTCCGTTTAACGAGCGGATTGCATTAAAGGCTGCATCTTCGTCCTGCATGTTAACAAAGCCAAAACCTTTGGATGCTCCGGTAAATTTGTCCTTTAAAATAGTAACTTCTTCCACAGTTCCAAATTCTGAGAACTGATTTGTAAGAAGTTCTTCTGTTGTGTTAAAACTTAAATTTCCAATATAGATACGTGTCATATGACGATTTTAGCATGTTGCGTCTTTTATGTCTTGCAAGTTTTTGATATTCTTTTAATATGAACTTTAATGATGAAGAGTTTAAAAAGTTTATTTCACCTGATTGCAACAGAATGACTTTTATCGTGGAATATTTGCAAAAAAGAGGTGTAAAAGCAGTAGTGATGCCGATTCAAGGTCGTAATCATATTTATGTTGTTTTTCCATCGGAATCCTACAGTCCTTTATACAATATAAAAACAGTGATTGCTCATTACGACCGCTTTGAAAATAGTCCAGGAGCAAATGATAATAGTTCCAGCGTTTATATTTTGCTTAACTGGGCGGTTCAGTTATACGAGAGCAGAATGGTTCACAATATTCGATTAATCTTTACTGACGGAGAAGAATTAGGAAGCGGAAATAACGGAACGACATTAGACTTTCAGGGAGCTTTTGGCCTTGCCGGAGTTTTTAAGCGATTGAATATTATAAACGATGATGTATACGTTTTTGATTGCGTGGGGCGGGGGACTGTTCCTGTTTTACAAAGAACTATTCTTTCTAAAAAAACTCCTGTAAAAATGCAAAAACGTTTTGGAACTTTGTTTGCAAGAACTCAATCTCTTTTACAGGCTGCAGGAAAAGGAACCTGGGTAACCTTGCCGGTAAGCTACAGTGATAATGCGGGATTTCTTGTTCACGGAATTGCCGCAGTTGCCATTACAATGCTGCCTCAGGATGAAGCAAGTGAATATATGTATGCGCTTCTAAAAGATAAAGACCTGGAAAATTATGTTACAAATAAGACTATCCCGGAGGGTAGAACTGTAGAGGAACTTGAAAAGTATATTCCTCAAACGTGGAAAAAACTCCATTCAAGCGAGGATAATATTTTAAGCTTAACGAAAGAGAGTATCCCCGTAATGGAAAGAATTTTATCGATTCTTGCAGATTTAAAAACTCTTGTATAAGGTGTAATAAGGAAGAATTATGAATAAAGGTCAAAGTATTGTATTACGAGTAGCAGGAATTGTTTTTTTTATGCTGACTATTGCTACTAGCTTAGAAATGTTAAGCAGGGCTGTAGGTTCCTGGGTTTTTATGATAGAAGGTGAAAGCAGTGCATGGGGTGTTTTTTATGTTCTGACTTCTATGCTGTTTACAAGTTTCTTTGTTTTTGCAGCCTTTGCATCAGGCCTTGCAAGTATATTTGCAGGAAAGGAGCCTTATACTCAGGCGATTTGGAACTGTTCTTCTTATGCTTTAACATTTGTTTCCGTATTTGCACTTTTGCAGATTTTGACTGGAATTACAGAAGATGATACAAGTATTGTTCTGGTAAGCAGTGCA
This sequence comes from uncultured Spirochaetaceae bacterium, assembly GCA_902797305.1. Classification (GTDB taxonomy): domain Bacteria; phylum Spirochaetota; class Spirochaetia; order Treponematales; family Treponemataceae; genus Treponema_D. The sequence goes on from CADBSK010000029.1 coordinate 3,421, forward strand.
TCGATTCTGGGTCTGATTGTTTTTATGGTGATTGTATTTTTCTGTTTGCGAAAAGAAGAGGGCTTTTACTGGAAGAACTTATACACTCTTGATGTGGGAACAAAACTTTGTTTTAAAGTATGGGGAATAATGCTTGTTGTCATATACGTCGGAACATTTATATATGCCCACAAGCTTCTGGATGCTTGAGTTTAATCTTCGATTTCTGGAACTCGTCGTTTTAATTCTGCCATAAACTGTTCTCCTGTGACGCCCTGTCTCAGGCAGGCAAAAAGACAGTTGTCGCCGGCAACGGTTCCAAGGATTTCGTCCATATTCATATTGTCTAAGGCATTTGATACGGTATTGGCGTGTCCTGGGAAAGTCTTAATTACAACTATATTGCCACTCCAGTCGATGCTTACATATCCACGCAAAAAATCCTGAACATAAATCTGTTCTGATTCCTGTCGTTCATCTTCTCCCGGCAGGGTATAAACATAACCGCTGTTTCCATCGCTTATTTTGCCGACTTTTAAAAGCTTTAAGTCTCTTGAAAGGGTGGCCTGAGTTACTTCAAAACCTTCTTTTTCAAGATAGGCTAAGAGGGATTCCTGGCTTTCGATGCGATAGTTTTTTATAAGTTTACGAATTGTCTTTAATCTGGAGATTCGTTCTTTCACGGTTGCCTCATCAATATGGATGAATGTTTATGCAAAAATTATAAATAATTATTCACATTAATGCAAGGTAACATAGGTTTTGCCAAAGCCTCCGTCTTCTGGAGAAGCAAACTTAAATTCCTTTACAGACGGGCAGTTTGAAAGGTAATCGTGTACGGTTTGCTGTAGGACGCCGTTTCCTTTTCCGTGAATTACACTGAAATTCTTAAAATTTGAAAGAATGCATAAATCAAGTTGTCGCTCAAGAGCTTTGAGGGCTTCTTCTGCTCTTAGTCCTAAAAGTTTCAGCTCAAAGACCGGTTTTGCATTGCGTTCTGTATCCTGGAGTAAATCATAGGATATGCTTGCTTTTGGTTTGTCTTTGGCCTTAACAAGTTCCAGTTCGCTTTGCTTAAAAATTATAGAAAGACTTCCGAACTGGACATTCCAGCGGGATTTACCTGCACTTGAAAGAATAACTCCCTGCATTTTATTCTTAATTGAAATTACCTGAGCACCTGGTTCAAATTTAAGGGGAGTTTCCTGCTGTTTTTCGGTAATCTCATTTTGAATTTCCGGCTGAGATGCTGTTTTTAAAGCGTCGGCATTCTTCATTCTCTTTTTTGTCGGCTTATGACTGATGCGGATTTTTTCTTTTTGAACAAGAATTTCCTTTTGTTTTTGTAATTCTTCTTCTTCTTTTTCGATTTCTTTTTCTCTCTGTTTTATTTCGTCAGTCAAATCGCTGATGAACGACTTAACAGAAAGAGTTTTTTCCCGGGTGATTTCGCCTTCTTTAAGAATGCGAACCAGATTTTCAAGTTTTTTTCTGCTTTCCTGCAAGAATATTTCGCTTTCGGTCTGATAACCTTGTTTTAGTTCAAGTTCTTTTTGTTTTAATTCAAGGCTTTTGTTTTCATTTTTAAAGATTTTATCTTCGAGACTCTGTTCCTTTTGTTGAAAATCCGAATAAAGTTTGTCCAGTTCCGCATGTTTAGAAGTTAAGCCTTTTATCAAAGAGGAAACATCTGTTTTTTCGTTTACAAGATAATTTTTTGCCTTGCTTACAATTTCAGAAGGAAGCCCGGATTTTTTTGCAATGTCCAGAGCGTGGCTTTCTCCTGGAACTCCCATTAAAATATGGTAAGTTGGACTTAAGGTATTAGTATTAAACTCAACGCTTGCATTAATGCATTTTTCATGAGTGTAGCCGTAGTTTTTAATAACGCCCTGGTGAGTTGTGATGAGAACATAGGCATTTTTTTCTATAAGTTTATCGAGAACTGCCATGCTGATTGCAGCCCCTTCCTGTGGGTCGGTACCGCTGCCTAGTTCGTCTAACAGTACAAGGCTGTCTTCTTTAACATTTCTTAATGCCCTGGCGATATTCTTCATGTGTCCGCTAAAAGTAGAAAGGCTTTCGTCCATGGACTGTTCGTCGCCTATGTCTGCAAAAACTCCGCTAAAAACCGGAAGTCGAGTTCCTTCCTTTGCTGGAATAGGAAATCCCGTCTGATTTAGCATTGCAAAAAGAGCAATTGTCTTTAGGGTTACAGTTTTTCCACCGGTATTAGGACCTGTGATTATTAAAATCTTTTTACCGTCCATAAATTTTACATCGATAGGTACGGCTTTATCACCGAGAATCGGATGTCTGGCTCCGATTAAAATAAGGCTTTGATCCTTGCAGTCAGAAGCAAAAATACAGGAATTAATTTTTGCCCATCTTGCTGCTGCGTGTGCAATGTCAATTTTTTCCATTATTTTAAGGGCCTGGATTAAATCCTCGTGGTAAGGTCTGATTTTATCTGCTAATTCAAGAAGAATTTTTCTCGTTTCCTGTGCAAGGTCAAACTCGGCCTGGATTAAGTCGTTAGAGCATTTTACAGATTCGTCAGGTTCGATAAAGACAGTCTGTCCCGTCTGGCTTACCTCGTGTATAATACCGGGAATTGCAATTCTTCGGCTTGATTTTACCGCAAGAACCTGTCTGCCCCCTCGTAGAACAGGAACTGTAGATTCAAGAATGTCTGCGTATCTTGAGTCACTTGTAAAAGAATGCATTATTCCTTTAATTTTTGCATTTAATTGTGAGATTCTGTTTCTGATTTCCCGCAATTCGGGTAAATCTCTTAATTCTCCATCTTGAGTAATAATTCTAAAAATACTGTCGCTTACATTTTTTAAGTTGGGTATTGTTTTTGTAAGTTCTGCAAGTGAGTTGCATTTTAAATCTGTCTCGGCAGACTGAAGTGCAGTGCTCACTTTTGATACACTATTGCAGAATTGTCCGATTGAATAGGTTTGTTCAAGGCTCAAAGCAGAACCCAGCACCTTAAGGCTTTTAAAAATGTTATAAACCTGAGGCCAGCCGGTCAGGGCACTGCTTCTGGTTGAATTAATATAGTTCAGCCATTCTTTGCTGAGTTCCTTTCTATGATTTATTTCTTCTAAATTGGTAAATGGTTCAAGGCGGTTCATGATAAACCGACTTTCTTCTGCAAGACAGAATTGACTTATTTCGTCACGTATTCTGTAATAGTCAAGTTCGTTGAGAGTTTTAGTGTCCATAAGGTTTACCTAGTCGTCCCAGGTTTTATTTTTTATTTGATAAGAAATTCGTGCCCAGCTTTCGTAGCGTTCTTCTGTAATATAGCCTTCGTCTACAGCTTTTTTAATGGCACAGTCAGGTTCTGTTGTATGAGTACAGTTCATTCCAAATTTGCACTTTCCGATAAAAGGTTTAAACTCCCTGAAGTAAAGCTGAAGATCTTCGGCTTCGATTCCATCGAGCATAAAACGACGAATTCCTGGAGTATCTATTATGGAAGCAATTCTTCCTCTTACTCCTCCGGTAAGAGAAGTGTTTAATTCAAGGTGGTTAAGGGTTCCTTTTGTTGTTGTGTGGTTTCCTCGACCATATTTTTTAGAAAGGCTTCCGGTTTTTAGAACGCATGAATCATCTAATACGTTTACAAGACTTGATTTACCTACACCCGACTGTCCCACAAAGGCGCTAAGGTGATCTTCTATTGTGTCAACGAATTCCGTCATTCCTTCGCCGGTTTTTGCGCTTAGACGCATTACTTTGTAGCCAAGGTTTTCCCATATCTGAAGGTATTCTTCAACTTCAGGGGCTTCGCTAATTAAATCATATTTATTGCAGACAATAATTGGATTTAAGCCGAGCATTTCTGCCTGGGCAAGTTCCCGGTCTACAAAACGTGGTCTAAATGGTGGTTCTGTTGGAGTTGTTACAAGAATCATGTAGTCGATATTTGCGGCTAAAAGCTGAGGACAGCGGCCTTTGACATTCCAGCGTACAAACTCGTTTTTTCGTGGAATTAGAGCTGTTATCTGACCTTTTTCTGAGTCTATATCGTCAATTTCTATTTGAACTAAATCTCCAGGAGCAAGGGGGTTATAATATTCTTTATCTTGTTTTAAAACTTTTCCTTTTATTGAGCATGATCGAACGACGTCATCTTCGCATTCGACTTCAAAAACGTTATTTGTTCCCGCTAAAACTAATCCTTGCATACACTCAAATTATGGGGTTTGAATCCCCAGGTGTCAAGAGTGTAATTAATGTATAATCAACATAAAAAAAAGAAAAAAAAGAATAAAAAAAAACGTCAAAAAAGTTTTAGAGTATTGACATTTATCATTAAAATCTGTAAATTAATGGAACATTGCATTCCCCGATTGTGTAATGGTAGCACTTCAGATTCTGGTTCTGACTGTGGGGGTTCGAATCCTCCTTGGGGAACTAAAGCTGAACT
>CADBSK010000030.1 GCA_902797305.1 uncultured Spirochaetaceae bacterium
AAGCAACCAGACAGAAGATGGCAGATTTAGGACGGGATACCAGAGGCCTCGACTACGAAAAGTACAAGAGGATGCTGGAAGAATAAAAAAAGAGGAGCTCGATTTCTCAGAAATCAGTTTGACGACCGTCAATTTTGAAGGGCGTCAAACAAATTCTGTTAAAAAAAATTATATATATATTTAAAATAACTGAGGCTGTTCATTTCTTTTTGAACAGCCTCAAAAACAAGCCTTATTCGACTTTGTTTATTTCGCCTTTAATCCGTTCCTTTAATGTTCTGGTTATAGGCATTTTTTCAACTTTTTTATACATTTCCTCCTTTGTAAAATTATTTTTAGTCATAATCTTTTTAGAAACTGCGATCATGACTGCGCTATAACCATAGCGGGTGATAACAGAAAGTGAGCCGCACATAAGAAGCAAAGTTATCACACCGCCCACCATTCCGCCTGGTCCTAAAGCCGCAAGAGCAGCTGTTATTGCGGCCGCACCAGACAGGCCTGTAGCGCTCATTGCTCCTAAAAAAACTAAAGATGGGATGCCAAGACTGGCCAATTTTTCACACAATTCGTCCATTTGTAAACTCCTTGCTTATAAAAGCGTTATAAAAAAATTGTTTAGAAAATCACATTTTCTAATATAAAAATAACACAGGAGTAATGAATTGTTTTAAAAACGGTTTTGACAAATTGCTTAAATAAAACAATTTTTTTTATGACTGTATTTCATCAAACCATTTTTGAAGAGGAGATGAGATAAAATTATTAGTATCAAAAGTTTTCAGTAATACAAATTCCCATTTAGGAATTGTGTTCATTCGATTTTGAGGCATCTTACCTATGCTTGTTTCGGAATAATGTGAAGAAGAATTTAAACATTCTATAAAATCAAAAATATCATGTCCTTGGCATATATCCCAAACATTCACTTCGTTATATTCTTCAATTTCATTCTTTATCGTCAAAAGAAAAGAACTATCATTTTTATGACCAGATTCATCACATATATCTTTAAGATAAAAATCTTGATTAAATACTTTGTTATAGTTTTCTTCTGACTTTATTATGTATTTACTGTAAAAATTTGATTTTTCTTTTACTAACTTAAATTTCAATCTCAAATTTTTTAAGTCATTAATTTTTCTTATACAGCCAATATAAAATGACCATTTTAATACATCATCAGTGATTTTATTGTATTTATATGCATTCTGAATAATTTTGCCTTTTCTAAATAATTTGTCAAAATTACTAATTGCTTTTGGAACATTGTGATTTTTATCGGAATATTTAATTATTAAAGTTTCTAGTGAATTAGCATCAATAATATGAATCCTATCCCGTATTCTATCATCAATACCAGAATCATTCTTATAATCTGGATCTATTATGCCATAAACATTTTTTGCTAGTAAAAAGATATTTAGAACCATATTCTTTACAGGATTTCTTTCTTCATCCGCTTTAAAGAAAACTGAAAATTCTTTTTTATGCAAAAAACGACTATAAAATATCAGATCTGTATACCCCTCCACTAAGAGTATATTGTCCAGTTTGGATTTTATAAAGTTGCACATTGATAAACTTTTTTGTGCTATTAATGTATAAGTTAGAGCACTATTATCCATATTTTAATCTCTTTTTAATTCAACCATTAAATCACTATTTGCAAATGTTATTCCTGGTGAATGTGTAGTAATGATATATTGATAATTGTTTGTTCTATGAAGATAATCATTTATATGTTTTAAACTTTCAACAAAATTCATTAGCCAAGCTGAATGCATGGATGCTTCTGGTTCATCAATCAATTCAATGAAAGTTTCATCCTCATTTATTGTCTCTGGAATGATAAAAATAATATGAAAATAAAGCAATAAAAGATTCTTTTCGCCTGATGATAAATACTTTGTATCCAATGTTTCTGTATTACTGAATATTGTTCGAATTTCAAGTTCTCCGGTTTCTCTATTTATGAGAAGTGTTTTATCAGTTAGTGTATTATAGGAATTAATTATATCTTCATACAAATCTAATTTTTGGGAGATATTTTCTTCATTCAATTTATATTTCAAGGTCTTTTGGATATAATTAATTTTATCTGGTAATGGAATCTCAATATACTTCGGACCATTAATTAATTCTTCGAGAGAATAAGAAGATTTTTTTTTCTTATTGTTCCTATTAAAAAAACCTACCGATGTACCAATAGCTATTGCCCCAGCTATTCCTAATGGTCCTAATACTGCGCCCACAGCACCTAATAATCCTATAGAAGCTCTTTCTCCAATGCCTGGAATTATTCCTTCTTTTATTGAATTTTTCATTTCCTGTATTTCTTCTTCTTTCTTCTTCACCAAGTCTTTAACCTCATGTAAACTTATTGGTATAAAATCACTTTCTAGATAAGGATCATTGAAGTCAAAAGAAGAATCTTTTGCTCTAACAGCTCTACCATAATCCTTGTTTGCAAATAAAATATCAGCATCAATATTATCAAGAAATTGTTTAATTTCTGAACTTTCTGTTACATTCTCGAAAGAAAGAGTTTGTATAAAAGAATGATATCCCAATAATTTCTTTGGACAACGTAATTCATAAGAAATTTGATTTGTTTCATTATTGAGTTTTTTTACAATTAATTTTTCATCTTGATTAAAATCTAGAATAATTGATTCAAAGTTGACTGAAAGCAAAATTGGTATATTTTGTTGAATTACCGCATATAAGAGTTTTAATATTGTTGTTTTTCCAACTCCATTAAATGCATATATAAATGTTATTTGACTATCATCTATAAGGTTCACTGTAAAATTATTTTCTTTATAACCAAATAATTTGGTTATCGTAAAAGATTTTATTCTTTGCATATTGTTTTAATCCTTATCTTAATTATTATAACATTATACATCATAAAATTATAATTTGAGTAAAAAATGGTTTATACATTTAAAAAATAAATTAAGCAACTAAAATTGTATCAGGTCTGTAATAGCCTGTCTTTTGTGAAATATAAATTTCAACGTCAGTATAAATATAGATTTCTTGCTGCAGGCATTCTTTTAAACAATTGTCATAAGGTGCATCTTGAGAAAAAGCATATCCGCAGTAGGATAATAATTTTTCTGCTTCTGTTAATGAACATTTTAAGCCAACAATCAAACGTCTAGCTTTTTCTGGCGTAGGACAATTTTTTCCAGAAATGTAATTAGAAAAATTAGCGCGAGATAAACCGGCTCTTTTATAAACATCTGGGTGATTATTCTGTAGATTTTTTTCCTTCAAAAGTTCAAATATCATACTTGACAATGCTTCTGAATTGTAAAAGGGATTTGTAAAATTGATTTTTGATGTATTCATGACAATAACCTCGTACCAACACAACACTTAAATCACAAGTCCTAATCCATTGTGACTAATTTTTTTTAAGAGGTGCTGGAAATTTAATTTTTGATCTTGTGGGAGGATGAACCTTTCCACAACCAACAAGGTTATTGCCTTTTCAAGAATACTAGAAAAGGGTGTTATCACCTGATAACAATTAAAATATATACAATATGCCTCCTATAGTCAAGAAAAATAAACAATATCATTAAAGATGTCAAAATGATTTTGACTCCTTTTCTTTATAATCTTCTATATTAAACTTATATCATACGGAGGCTATATGAAAGAAAAATCTATTGTTTTAAATGATGCAATTGCATTATATGTGGATTACGTTCAAAAAATATTCTCGGAAAAAGATTTCTTCTAAATAAACTCAAGTGTGAACAAAGAGCATTTACACATAGTTATCAGAATTTACAAAAAAATAAAGTCGTTAAACCCTACTTAAATACAATTAAAAATGATTGGTATTTCCCAAATAATGAACAAATGACAATTTATTATATGGAAAAATCCCAGGTAATTGCTTTCGTTCTTTTTTGGGCAGAAAAATTTGGGGAAAAGAAAATGAATCTCAATTTTTCAAACTATGATAATAAAGATATGATTCGTCTACATGATTCAGTATCCCGATTATATTTCATAATTATGTTATTACTGACATAAGTCTTATATGAAGACAGAGGGGACGCAATCGAAAGAAATGTTCTGGACCTTTAAAAAGTAATCCAACAATGTATTTTAGAATTTATATTCCAGTTGAAGAATGATAGCCCAAAAATAGCTGGAATTATGAAAACTGAGAAGAATTTATTAAAAAAATAAACTTAATTTTCTTTTAGTACATTCTATATTATATTTGTGTATTTATTGCAATTTTTATCCTGTTATTATATAATTTCTATTGTATCTGCCTGCCCTAAAGGACGATACAATGAAAAAAAAACTCTATTCCATCATCACGTGCGCAATGCTCGTGACCTCCACTCTTCCAGTTCATGCAACCGGCTACCCCGTATTCGATATTTCCGGCTGGCTTACAGCCATAGACCAGTTATATACACAATATGACATGGTTATGAACACCATCACCCAGATAGAAAACCAGTACCAGCAGATTCAGCAGGCAGTTGAACGGGCTAAGTCCATCGACTGGGAAAACATCAGCTTTGACGGCGACTGGGATATTCGTAATGATATTAAAGATGCCAACAAACGTGTAAACAGTCTTTTGAATCAGACCAAACAAATTCAAAACACCCTTACCTCTCCAAATATTGACTGTGGAAACGGGCGTTATTCTCTTGCAGATCTTTGCGGAATGGGAAGCCCTGATCATAATTTTTTTACTGCCTGCAAAGACATAGAAACTTACATGACCGACAGTATGAAGTTTTCGATTGATGCGATTGAAGGCAGCCTTAGCGAAAAACAAAAACAGCTTATCTGGCGAAAGTATGGAATCAGTCCAAAGAATTATCTTTTTGTTCAGCAATCTGTTGCGCAGGTAAAAACTCAGGCTGCGAAACTAATTGCAAAAGCAAGCGAAGAAGCAGCTCGTCTCAAACGTGAACATCAGATTTCAAAAACAAATGCAATTTTACAGGCAGCCTATTCCCAGACTGATTCTAACGGAAACATGACAGAAGCAGCTGCAAACGAAGCAAGTCTTTATCTTTCCCAGCAGGTTATAGATGGCTTAATGACTCTTGAAGAAGCAATGAACGAGATGGCAAGCCTTAGTGCCGCACGAATGGTAAACGAAGAAAACGAAAAACAGGCACAGGCAGATGAAATGGCTGCAGAACAGAAAAAACAGGAAGCCTTTGATAATAAGGTTCCTGATTCTTTCCGCAAATAGGAGAAGCTAATGGAATACGCATTTACCGGCTGGATTGATGTTCCGGTCGTTCAGGCAATTGAATATTTTTCGGGTGTAATGGCAACCTTTTACAAATGGGGTAGCCGTTATGCCGTAGCAATCGGGACTATAGGACTTTGCTGGTCTGCCTTTAAGCTTGCAAACAGCCGCTTTACCGTAAAAGACTTTTGGTGGGACACCTTGTATAAGTGGCTTTTATTCATTCTCTTTATGTCCATTTATCCGGCCTTAACCATGGGAATGAGCGCCCTTGGCAACAGACTTGGAATTGATGCAGGACATGGAAAGCAGGCCATTATTGATTCTCTTACAAGTATGAAAAGGGCTCTTGAATATGATGAAGAAATAGGAAAACAACTGGAAAGCGAACTGAACAAAGAGCTTGCTCAGATAACTGCAAAAACAGAAAGCATTACCTTTGAAACGAATTTTGGTGATTCAAATACCTATGATGAGTTTATAGACAAATACTATGATGAAATAAACACTGCAACCTTTAACTCTAAATCAGTAAAAAAACAGGCTTTGGAAAAAATTAATGAATACCGTGAAAAAAACAAATACCACAGTCTGTTTAGTAAAAGAACTCTGCAGGCTATAAAAGATATTCTGGTAGAAAAGCTTCCTGACGGAACTGACGGAGATAATCTTTTGCCTGAATATGTTGATTTGAATATCTGGCTCAAGGATGCTATGGGAAACGATTCTTATTACCTTTCGCCAGCAGCCATAATGCGGGTTGCAGTTTTAGGCTGCCAGATTATGTGGGAAAAAAATCAGATTGCTTATGCCATAAATATGGATGAAATTGATGAAGAAGACGTAAACTTTATGAAAAAAGGCTTTAACAAGGTTACGTCTACCTTTGCTCATATTCCTACAATGATCATGACTATGTTCTGCTGTCTGGTATTGGTATTTAGTGCAATTTTTGCCTGCATTCAGTATCTTATGACAATTTTGGAATTTACAATTGTAGTTGGGATTGGAGCTTTCTTCATTCCCTTTATTCTTTTTGACGGAACAAAAGAAATGCCCAAAAAACTCATTCCGGTTTTTACCGGCTTTTTAATCAAAACAATTGTAATTACTATCTGTATGTTCTTTGTGTTCTATATCCTCATTCAGGAAACAGTAGAAATTATGTCCGACAATGGAGGAATGAACTGGGTTACTTTTGTTACGATTGTCTTTACCTGCATAATCGGATTTGTTCTTACACAAAACGCTCCAAAGATTGCACAGACTTTAATGACAGGTCAGCCTCAGCTTAGTTTGGGAGAGCTTGTAACAGCAGCAGGAACTCTTGCAATGGGAACCATAAAAGGAGCTCGTGCTGCAGGTCATGTTGCAAAAGAAGGTACCCGAAAAGCAGCCCAGACTGTTGTTAATACCCACGGTGCAGCCGCAAAGATGAACAGCGCAAGAAAAGCAGCTTCTAGTGCAGCAAAAGACCTTGGTGGGACTGTTACCCAGCAAAGGATGGCAGGCGCTAAAGGGATGTTTGCAGCAGCAAGCACAGACCTTAAAGACAAGGTTCGAAGTGCTGGCAACAACTTCCTTCATGGAGGAAAAAAAGCGGGACCTGGAGGTGCTGGCATGGGCGGTGTCGGTAGCGGCACTCAAGCTCACCAGCGAAACGGCCAGAATACTTCCCGCGAGTTAGGACCAGAAGATTCAAGAACCTTGAACAACACTTCTAACCCAACCTTCAAGGGTGCTACAAGATTTGATGCCGCAACTCAAAGTAATGTAAACATGACCCGCAAAGAATTCTACGACGAAAAACGCAGCCAGGGCCAAAACATTGGAAACAACGTTGCCCTAGACCTCATGACCGCCGCAGAGAAAAAACAGCAGGTTAAACAAAAAGACACAAGTCTTGGCGATAAGCTTACAGATGGAGTAAGAGTTAGCGAGTAAAATACGGGCGGGATGATTAGTCCCGCCCTCACTTTTTAGGATAAGATAGCCGTAATTTGAATATCCGGAGTCATTGTGTAAATAGAATCCAGATCTTCTTTTGTTGGCGGGCAGCAGATGACCTGAACAGGTGCATCCGGCTTTGATTGGGAGATTGCCTTTGTAAGCTCCTCATTGGTTTTTGTGTGATTAAGGTAACCTTCGTCTGTGATAACGTAAAAAGGCTTACCCCAGTCAAACTCCATCGGGTCCATAAAAATATCAATTTCCTGATAACGGCCTTGTGGCTCATCGCCAAAAATCTGGAAAAATCTTAAATTAAATGCATTGTTCTTTTTCATATCCTTTGCCCTCTTTGTAACTTCTGCGTCCTTGAAAAGCCAATTCAGCA
>CADBSK010000031.1 GCA_902797305.1 uncultured Spirochaetaceae bacterium
GCTCCACAAAAATACCAATCACATACTTACGACATAAAAATAAATCTTCTTAAAAAAGGAGATTATGGCCCACAAGTTAATAGTATGCAATCTTTACTAAATGCAAAAGGATTTAAATGTAAAGTAGATGGAAAATTTGGTGATAATACTTTTAAAGCTCTAAAAGATTTTCAGACAAAAACTAATATTGAAGTTGATGGTGAATTTGGCTAGCAAGCTTTTACCGCTTTGTGGAACTATTAAGGATAAGTGATTAAAACCACTTATCCTTTTTCTTTTTCTTCGGCCCTTCCATCCAAAGTAAAATGTCCTTCGCGCGCGTGGCCCCTACATAATTTACTCTATATGTTTCATCACCGCCCCAATTCTTCGGCTCCCAAGCAGCGACATAAGGAAACTCTAATCCTTTTGCGCTCCAATAAGTTAAAACTTTTACAGTATTAGAGTTCATTAACTCTTCAAGTTTTGACTTGTCAACTTCACCTTGACGAAAAGTTACCGTTGGGATACCAACTTTTTCAAATTTACTCTGCAAATCAGCAATTGTACCGTTTGTTGTACATAAAACAGCCCAATCTCTAAAATCCCCCTTGCGTTGTATCCAACCTTTTAAGTTATCAAAAGTAGCTTCTCCTTCCCATACAGTGCCGCCGTGCCGCATAGCAATAGAATCATCAGTCATAAAACTTTTTTGAAGAATTTTCTTTGCATATCTAAGAATATTGTCACCATTCCGATAATTTTCATTAAGACTATATACAGTTACATTCAAACGATTCATAATATTCTCTAGAATTTCTGGATCTCCACCACGAAAACTATATATGCTTTGACGCAAATCACCTACAATAAAAAAGGTGTCTGGCTTTATCATTTCAAAAATAAATTTATATTGAGCTGGTGAACTATCTTGCGCCTCATCAAGTAAAATATGTTTAATATGTTTTACGCAAAAAGGATTCTCTTCAATACGTTCAAAAAACTTATCAAACTCTTGGCTTTCAATTAAATCACTTGTATCAATTCCATGAGAAAGTAAGAAATAATTTGCAAGGCCATGAATTGTGCCAATATAAATTCCATTTTTATAATCATTTGCAAGGCGATCCCGCATTTCTTGAGCAGCTAAATTTGTAAAAGTAATACAAACAATATCTGATGGATTAATACCATCGCGCAGCATTTTCCGGACACGTTCTGTAAGTACTGCTGTTTTACCTGCCGCGGCCGCCGCGTGAACAACAATACGTGGTTCTGGCGCGTTAACAATTTTTTCTTGTAACTTACTAAGTTTCATGTTTAACCTTCCTTATAATTCCTTTCAATCTTTCTTTAATACTTTCAACCCAATCTACAAAACGCCGCCTTAATAATGAATCATCATAAAACCTAAAGATTACCTAATCACCTACTTTATAAATATAAAATGGATAATCTATCATAAATTTGTGCGGTTCAATAAATACTAAATCATCATCATTAAATTTAGATAATGCTTCTTTTATTTGTTTTACCGTATTCCATCTAGGATGCGGCATATCATTATTTTCTTCAAATAATAATATCTACTCTGGTTCAATATACGTCATTTTTATCACCTAACTTCATGTTTAACTATTTTTTTGTGCCATAAAGGTCTATATAAAAAGCTTCTCTTGAGGATAGATTTTCCTTATCTACTTCTTCAAGAATTTCAAAAGTATAATTCCATAGTCCATCTCGTGCGAGGCGATTATGAAGAGTTGCACGAGCTGCTCCTTCAAGACCTATCGCCGTTTTACAATGATTCTACCAACGCGTTGAAAAATCAGTAGTTTTCCCTATGTAGGCTTCTCCAGTTTCTTTATTTGTAATTTTATAGATACCACTAATTTTTCGGCCGCCCGTTACTCGTTTAATCATCTCTTGGCATGGCCGCCGTATATATAGCTCCCAAACTAATTTTGGAATTACATCCCTATTATGTAGTTTTAAATCCATTGACTATAAAATTTTTATATCTTCTTGGTCATTCTCTGATACTTGAATAGAATAAAAATCTTCTTTTTCTTTTAATTCTTTTTCACGAAGTATAGCTTCATTTATTGAATCTTGACGAGTTTTAAAATCATTCAACTCAGACTATAATAATACAATCTCAGCCTATAATTCTTCTTTTTTTCGTTTATAAGCATTCTCTTCCTATACTTTTAATTTTTCAAAATAGAGATTTAGCCACTATTCTTTTTTTTCTTTCTCCTACTCAAATTCAATTTCTCCAAGTTCTTTTCTACGTTGAAGTTCCGCAGTCAGCCGCCCTTGTTCGGACTAAAGCAACTACTCTGTCGAAACCTATGCTTCTCGCGCGCGTTCCTATTCAAGCTCGCGCTATTTCTTTAACTCACCTATATCATCTTCTAATTCGCTTCGGCAATGAAGTAGATGATTATATTCTTCTTCCTATTCTTTTGCTAACTATTTTATATATTCTATATGCTATGCTGCAGCTTTCTAAACTGTAAGCTTTTTATTTTTTAAACCATCGCATATAAAAGCAATACCGACAAGAAAAACTACAGCGGCTAATGCCATCATCATATAATTAATTAAATATTCCATTACTCCTTTCACTCCAAAAAAAAATATACATAGATTTCTATTCTATGTATATTATATCATATTTTTATTCAATTGTCAACTTTTAATTCGCTTTCATCTTCAA
>CADBSK010000032.1 GCA_902797305.1 uncultured Spirochaetaceae bacterium
AAACTAGTTTGCGGTTTTGATAAGCCGTTTTTGCGACTGGGAGCCATTTTTGTAGGCAGAACAGTTTATAATGCGGTTGCCCTGACATAATACATTTCACAAACCTTCCAATAAATCAAATTTTAGCAAGTAGACAGTAAATAATCCTTTCTGTATACTAGGGAGGTATGTAATTCAATTTACTGGAGTTTGTATGATTGTTTCTACACGGGGAAGATACGCTTTAAGAGTAATTATCGACATGGCAGAGCATAATGACGGAACCTTTATTCCGCTAAAAGACATCTCTTCCAGACAAAATATTTCTCAAAAGTACATGGAATCCATAATGACCCTTCTCTCAAAAAATGGATTTGTGCAGGGAGTACACGGGAAGGGTGGCGGATACAAATTATTAAGAAAACCTTCGGAATATAAGGTAGGAGATATCTTACGTCTTACAGAAGGAACCTTAGCCCCTGTAGCATGTCTTATCCAAGGTGCCGAACCATGTTTAAAAGCAAAAGAATGCAGAACTTTGCCAATGTGGACAAAACTGGACAATATGATAAACACCTATTTAGATAGCGTTACAATAGAAGATTTGATGAAAAAATAGAGGATTCAGATGGAATACATAGCTCAGGATTTACCAAAAGCAGGAGATACAGTCGTTGTTGGAATGAGCGGCGGTGTTGATTCAACTCTTACAGCTCTTCTTTTAAAACAAAGAGGATGCAAGGTTATTGGAGCAACCATGTCAATGTGGGATGGAAGTATTCCAGAGATAAAAACCGAAAAAGCCGTAAAAGATGCATGCTTTAGTCCTGGGGAGCAGGAAGATATTGAACAGTGCAAGAAATTTTGCGCAGAACAAAACATCGAATATCATGTAATTGATGTTTCAAAAGAATACAAAATAGAAGTTGTAGATTATTTTAAAAAAGAATATCGTTCTGGACGCACCCCTAATCCATGTATCAGATGTAATCGCTTTGTAAAATTCGGTGCCCTGCTGCGGGGAATAGAAAAATTAAATATCAAATACGATTATTTTTGCACAGGTCATTATGCAAAAATAGTTCGTCCTGTCACAGGGATTTTTGGAACAGACAATAAACCCTGTATGATTGCAACAGCAACGGACATTACAAAAGATCAGACCTACTTTTTATATCGATTACCTTCAGAAATTCTAGAAAAAGTAAGATTCCCTCTTGCGACAATCACAAAGAAAGAAGTTTTTAAACTCGCAGATGAAGCAAATCTTTCTGCTGCAAAAAGAGCCGAAAGCCAGGATTTTATTGGAGCTGAGTACTTTGACGTACTGTTCTCAGACAAACCTTCAGTTCCTGGAAATATAATTGATTTAGATGGAAAAATTCTTGGTCGTCACAAAGGAATTGAACACTACACAATAGGTCAGCGAAAAGGTTTAGGAGTAGCACTTAACTACCCGGCATACGTTCAGGCTATTGATGCTAAAAACAATCTTGTAGTTCTCGCTCCAAACGACGCACTAAATTCAAGCGGGCTCATTGCAGATGAGTTTGTATGGCCTCAAAATATTGAACCCAAAGAAAAGATTACCGCAATGGTAAAAATCAGACTGGCAAGCCGTCCTGTACAAGCAACGATAGAACCGTACACTCCACAGGAAGGCGAAGAGTTTAACGGCAAGGCCTGGAAAATTGTATTCCAGGAACAACAGAGGGCCGTTGCTCCCGGACAATCAGTTGTACTTTACAACGATGATGTCATCATTGGCGGTGGCATCATCAGTAAAGTAATTAAATAAAACTTAGATTGATTCTAATGCCTGCTTAATATCCTGAATCAGGTCGTTTTTGTCTTCAAGTCCACAACTTAGGCGAACAAGACCTGCAGGAATACCAGCAGCGGCAAGCTGTTCTTCTGAAAGCTGGCGATGAGTTGAAGTTGCAGGATTTAAGCAGCAGGAACGAGCGTCAGCAACATGAGTTTCAATTGCAAACACCTTCAAAGCCTTCATAAACTTTTCTGCTTCTTTTCTTCCGCCCTTGATTACAAAGCTTACAACTCCACAACCACCATTAGGCATGTATTTCTTTGCAAGGTTGTAATACTTGTTAGAAGGAAGGCCAGGATAATTTACATATTCAACCTTAGAATTGTTTTCAAGGAATTCTGCAACAGCCTGTCCGTTTTCTACATGACGAGGCATACGAACATGCAAACTTTCAAGACCAAGATTGAGAATAAAAGCATGCTGAGGAGCCTGAATACAACCAAAGTCTCTCATAAGCTGAGCAGTTGCCTTAGTGATAAAAGCACCTTCCTTTCCAAATCTTTCGGCATAAGTAATTCCATGATAACTTTCATCAGGAGTTGTAAGACCAGGGAACATATCTTTATGTGCCATCCAGTCAAATTTACCGCTGTCTACGATACAACCACCAACACAAGCCCCGTGGCCGTCCATGTATTTAGTTGTAGCATGAGTTACAATATCAGCACCCCATTCGATTGGACGACAATTTACAGGGGTTGGGAAAGTATTATCTACGATTAATGGTACATTGTGAGCGTGTGCTACTTTAGCAAATTTTTCTATATCAAGAACTGTAAGAGCAGGATTTGCGATTGTTTCACCAAACATTGCACGAGTATTGCGCTGAAATGCCTTTGACAATTCTTCTTCAGAAGCATCAGGATCAACAAAAGTTACATCAACTCCCATTTTTCTCATTGTTACAGAAATAAGATTGAAGGTTCCACCGTAAATTGAAGAAGAAGCAACAATATGGCTACCAGCTTCGCAGATATTAAAAAGTGCAAAGAAGTTTGCAGCCTGACCACTACTTGTTAGCATTGCAGCAGTTCCGCCTTCTAATTCAGCAATTTTCGCAGCAACCAAATCATTTGTAGGATTCTGTAAACGGGTATAAAAGTATCCGCTTGCTTCAAGGTCAAAAAGTTTACCCATATCCTCACTTGTGTCATACTTAAAAGTTGTAGACTGTACAATAGGAATCTGTCTTGGTTCACCATTTTTTGGTGTATAACCACCCTGTACACATTTAGTATTGATTGATGACATTCTATTACCTCCAAATGTTCTCTTTTTTATTTATTTTCCATTATTTTAAAATCATCACAGGCAAGATAAACATAATCCATACCGTTTATTTCCTTAATGGAATATATACCACTAATTTCAACAGGAGTCATCTGTTCCGGGTAATCTTTAGGGAACTCATAATCTCCCTCTCTAATAAACTGCAAACCAACCTGACAACACGCTGTATTATCCCAGATTAAAACTGAATAATGGCGAATAAGATTATCTTCGTCAAATTCTGAATAGAACTTTCCCGCAATCTTAATACGCTTTCCCAGGTATTTTTCACTTTCTACCATCATATTAAATATTAAAGAACTAACCATATTGTAGTTAAGTTTTGTCATATCAAGGTCAATCTTTGGTCTTTTTGACTTTTCTTTAACTTCTGTATTTTGAGCTGGAACAGGAACTTGCTGCACAACAGCCTTTTTCTGACAGCCGACGAGTACCAGTAATACAACAAAAAATATAGCTGAATAAACTTTTTTCATTTTAAGCCTCTAAATCTTTATCCCCGCACAGAGCCGATTATTTTACAAATTATAAAAATTACTATATCCGAAACAACAATCGTACTACCTACAGGAGTCCCGGAAAGAACTGCTATAACAATACCTGTTACCGTTCCTACAACAGAAAAAATACATGCAAATATAGAAACCTGCTTAAAACTCTTAAAAATAAGCATAGAAGAAATTGCAGGGAAGATTATTAGAGCAGAAATTAAAAGTGAACCTACAAGATTCATTGCAAGAACAATTACAACCGCAACAATAACTGCCATCACCACATTATAAAGTCTGGTCTTAGTTCCACAGGCAAAAGCAAAATCCTCGTCAAATGTTACGGCAAAAACTCTGTGATAAAACCAGATATAAGCAATGATTACAAAAACAGAAAGGACAACCGATAAAATCACATCTATTTTATCTAATGTTAAGATCAATGTTGAGCCAAACAATGTACTACAAACATCACCGCTAAGATTTGCATTAGGAGAAAAAAGATTCATAATAAGATAACCAAGTGCCAGCGCCCCTACAGAGATCATCGCAACAGAGGCATCACCTTTTATTTTGGAATCCTTTTTAGAACACAAAATCAGAACAGCACACAAAATTGTTATGGGCAACACAAAAAGCATTGAATTATTGATTCTCAGAACAGAAGCAATAGAAAGAGCGCCAAAAGCCGTATGACTCAAACCGTCGCCAATAAACGAAAAATGTTTTAAAACAAGCGTTACACCCAAAAGACTTGCTGCTATAGCAATCATCACCCCTGCTATTAGCGCATATTGAACAAAAGAATACGAAAAATACATACGGAGGTTTTCAAAAATCGAAGCCATTTACCCAATCCTTACCCGTTCAAGTTTTAACGAAGCTGTTGCATATTTTTCGCTAGCCTCAATATCATGAGAAATCATAATAATTGTCAAACCTTCTTTGTTTAGTTCCTGAACCAGTGAATACATTTCTGAACGCATCTTAGAATCAAAACCTTTTACAGGTTCATCTAAAAGTAAAACTGAATTTGCCGCGCACAACGCCCTTGCCAATAATACTCGCTGTTGCTGCCCACCGGACAATTCCTTAAAACTTGTATTTTCGTATTCTTTGATTCCCATACGAATTATACTCTGTTCTGCCCGCGCCACATCCTCTTTTTTATAAAACGGCAGCAACCCCAGCCGCGACTGGCAGCCCGATAGAACAATTTCTTTTACTGTTGCCGGAAAAGTCCTCTGAATAGAAGTTTGCTGCGGCAGATAGCCAATTTCTTTTCGATTTACATCCCCACCAAAAATTACCTTTCCGTCCAGAGGCTTTATAAACCCCAGAATCGTTTTCATCAAAGTTGATTTACCTGCCCCATTTTCACCGACAATAAAAAAGTAATCACCTTTTTTTACTTCAAAGTTTAAATTTTGCTGAATAATTTTGTTTTCATAACCAATAGTAAGGTTTTGACAGTTCAAAACAGACATGGGCAAATCCTCAATTTAAGACATATTATCAAATTCAGCAAATAATGAAAAGTTGTTAAAATTAAGCTCCTGTCCTTCAACCACACTATATTTACTATATTTTCTACTATAAAAATGTTTAAAAATCTGTTAGAATATTTGGCGATGAAATCACGATCCTCAGTTTCAATTAAACTTTTCTCACTGACATGCTTTTTAATTGCATGGGTACTTTCGGTTTCATCATGCAAATCCATGCCGAATAATAAAATTAATCTAAGAGGAACTTATTATTGGGCACCATGTTCAGAAAAAGATACTTACCAGGATTTTTTACAACAAAAAGATAAATTTGTTCACATGGATAAATTAGGCGGAAACAATCTCTCGGAGCTTGTAGGAATCACCGGTAATTATGTCTGGGTTACATTCGACTTTGACATTCCTCAGGAATTGCAGGGACAGGACTTAGGACTTGTTGTTCCTATAATTAAATTTGCAGATGACCTCTGGTTAAACGGTTATAATATCGCAGGTTATGGTTCTTTTCCTCCTAACGAAACTAGTGCATGGTTTCAGGGACAATATTTTCTTTTCTCAGAAGAAATCTTAAAACCTCAGGGAAATACAGTCTTAATTAAAATCTGGGTACACGGAAAATGCCGAATCAGTACAGAAGCTTTTATTGCACCCCGTCTTGCTGCAAAAAATTATTCGGAACTCCTAACATTCCTCCACTCAAGAATCTACATATTTTTTGAAGGAGGAATGTTCTGCGCCTTCCTTCTTTATATTTTTCTTTTTTTCCGAAGCAGAAAAAAATCACCTCAACACTTAAGTTTTGCATTGTTAAATTTTTCAACAATGGAATTTCTTGCGGCGTTCTACGCTCCTGACATGCCTTTTTATACAAGTCAGCATGTTTCTAACCTTCTCTACTTTAAGGTAACGCTTTGTTTTAACGCATATGCAATTATGTATTTTGTATCAACCTTTATATTAAACTTTTTATCTATAAAGGCACCCAAATACATTAAAGCAACAAACCTTTCTGTTTTCTTTTTTCAATCATTAATAACAATGGCAGCTCCAGATTACAACTTTTTAATGGCAATTTGCCCTATAATGCTTTTTTTGCTTCCTCTTCAGCTTGGCTATGCCCTTTTCTGTTTATTTAAGGGATTGGTCGATAAGGAACAAAGAGAAAAAGCCTTAACTCTTTTACAAGGTTTTGCCCCTACTCTACTTACTATTGCCATCGATATTTCTATCCGCTTAATCAGACCTGAAAAAATATACATGTACTACACAATCATCGGGTGGCAGCTGTCAATCATATTCTTTCTTCTTCTTCTTACAAGACAGTTCTATTCATTATACTACAGAGTAGAAGTATTAAATACCGACCTGGAAAAACAGGTAATGATTAAGACTCACAAACTGTCTGCCGTTAACATTGAGCTAGAAAACATAATACGACGCTCAAACGAAGACCTCTCCATGGCCGCTGTAGTTCAGCGAAAGTTTTTCCCCTATCCCAGCAGAAACTTTAAGGGTTGGGATATTTATATCTACTATAAACCTTTAGCTGATGTTTCCGGAGATTTGTACGATTATTATTACAACAACGATAAATTAAATGGAATTTCAATCTTTGATGTAAGTGGTCACGGAATTGCCAGCAGCCTTATCACAATGCTTGCAAAAGACATGATCAAAAATCTGTTTGACTTAGGCACAATCAACGGCGAAAAAGTTAGTGAAACACTAGAAAAATTTAACAAAACTTTAAGCGATGCCAAGGGAAGCGTAGACAACTATCTTACAGGTCTTTTATTCCGCTTTGGACAATTTGACACAAAAGACCGCTGTAATGTTGAACTTGTAAATGCCGGTCATCCATATCCTATTTTATACAATGCGGAAACGCAGGAAACCACCCGCATAAAGCCATTCAATATTGACTCTCAGTTTGGTGCAATTGGTATTCGCGGCTTAGATGTTTCCTTCCAGCAAACAGAATTCACCATGCATCAGAACGATATCCTGGTTTGTTTTACCGATGGTATTCTAGAATCAACAAATCAACTGGACGAACAATTTCAGTACGAGCGAGTTGAACAAATAATAAAAGAAAATGCCAACCGCTCATCAAAAGAAATTATCGAATTATTAACAAAAGCTCTGGATACTTTTAG
This sequence comes from uncultured Spirochaetaceae bacterium, assembly GCA_902797305.1. Classification (GTDB taxonomy): domain Bacteria; phylum Spirochaetota; class Spirochaetia; order Treponematales; family Treponemataceae; genus Treponema_D. The sequence goes on from CADBSK010000032.1 coordinate 7,250, forward strand.
AGATTCAAAACCATTGCAGGACGATATAACTGTAATAGTACTAAAAAGAAATAATTCATCAGATTATATAGAAGAATTATATGATAATAACTAAATAAATTATTAACTGGAGTAATAAAAAATGATTACACTTATCATTATTATCGGAATTGTTGTTCTCTTAGTCGGATGGGGAATTGCAACTTACAACTCCCTTGTTGCACAGAGAAACAACTGCAAAGAAGCATTCAGCACTATGGATGTTTATCTTAAAAAAAGATTTGATTTAATCCCAAATCTTGTAGCAACTGTAAAAGGTTACGCAAAACATGAAAGCGAAACCCTTGAAAAAGTTATCGCAGCACGTAACGCAGGCGTAAGAACAACTCCCGCAGAACAGCTTGAAGATGAAAAAACAATCACAAGCGCTGTAAGACAGATTTTTGCTCTTTCAGAAAGTTATCCTGACTTAAAGGCTAATACAAACTTTCAGGATCTACAGGGGCAGCTTAAATCAATAGAAGAAGACATTGCAAACAGCAGAAAATACTACAACGGAGTTGTTAAAATGTATAATACAAAAATTCAAACAATTCCTTCTAATATAATTGCAAAAATCGGACACTTCGAAGAACAATCTATGTTCCAGGTTGATGACGAATCAGAACGCAAAAACGTAAAGGTTGAGTTTTAAATAATGCAAAAATCCTTAAAAAAAACAGGGACTGCAATTCTTTTTGCAGTCCTTTTAACTATTCCGCTGTTTGGCCAAAACTTTATAATCAACGAATATGATTTTAAAGGACATTTATCCAAAGATAATGTAATGACTGTAACAGAAAAAATCTCAGTAGATTTTACAAATCCAAGTCATGGTATATATCGCGAAATCCCCAAATTTTTTGAAGCAAAACGATATGTAAATAACAAGCCTAAACTACTTAAGTACATTACAAAGGTTACTGATTTTTCTGTAGAAGAAGAACCATATACAACCGAAAACTCCTCTGACTATTTTACAGCCATTATCGGAAGTAAAAACGTTGTTTTAACGGGCCAAAAAAACTACACCATCAAATACAAATATCATATTCCAGATGACCGTGTACAAGAAAGCGATTTTATTTTTTATTCCGTATTGGGGCCCGACTGGGCAAGTCCAATTCATAATTTCAATTTCGAAATCTCATTGGAAAAGGACCTGCCACAGGAAACAGACATTATCGTATACAGCGGCTCTCTGGGAGCTAAAGATAATAATGCAAATGTAAAAATCCAGTGCAATAATAATACAATCTCAGGTAAAGCAAAAAACTTGTCACCAAAAACTGCTGTTACAATTTTTGCTAATCTTCCTGAAAATTATTTTGAAAACCCTTATAAACGACAGATAATTCTTCCATACATCTTAGCCATTCTTTCTGCTTTTTCAAACATAATTCTAATATTTTCAAAATTATTTTCATCCCATAAAAAACCGGTAAAAACTGTGGAATTTTATCCTCCAAAAGGTATCGACAGTGCAGATGTAGGCTTTATAATAGATAACAGCGCACAGGATAAAGATTTACTATCGCTTATCCCTTTATGGGCTCACCAGGGCTATATCACAATACAAGAAGTCCTTACACCAAAAGGAAAGTTTGACCACCTCAATCTTGAAAAAGTAAAAGACCTTCCTCAGGATGCAAGTCTGGCTTCAAAAACACTTTTTAAGGCACTTTTTGAAAAATCCTCTATCAGAGAATTTAAAAACCTTGATCTCTCCTTTGGAACAAGTTTTGACGCAGCCAAAGCCTTGTTAAAAGACAAGTTTACAGGAGATAAAAAACTTTACAAAGGAGCCGGGACTGCCATTATAAAAATTCTTTTACTTAGTATTCTCACAGGCGCATTTTTTGCTGTAAGCGGAACTATTTCCCCAGGCATGAATATTCCTGTCGGCTTTTTTATCTCTTTTATGCTTTTGTTCTTTGGAATTATAAGGGTAAACTCTGCTTATACTAAAAACTTTAAAGGAAAAAGCTTAATTGCACCTTCTATTATCTTTTTTATAATTACAACAGGAATCCTTAGCATTCTAATTTACACTTGTATTTCAAATACAGAGATACCCCTTGTATTATTAATAGCAGTACCAGCCTTTACACTTTTTAGTTTAATTTTTTCAAGTTCACTCATTTCCATGACAGATTATAATCTTGAACTTACAGGAAAGCTGTTAGGACTTAAAGAATTTATAAAGGTTGCAGAACTACAAAAACTAGAAATGCTTATAGAAAAGGACCCTGCATATTTTTACAACATTCTTCCTTATGCAATTGTTTTTGAATTAACAGATAAATGGATTAAAAACTTTAAGAATATCTCTATACCAAAACCAAACTGGTACAAAACAAACAATACGCACTTATTTAACACTATTTATTTGAACAGGGCATTAAATGCAGGAATCACCGCCCCACTTTCAAAAGTAAGAGCGGCTCAAAATGCATCTAAGGCAGCCAGCCACGCAGCAGCAAGTTCAAGCCACGCCGGAGGAGGCTTTAGCGGTGGTGGTGGCGGAGGCGGCGGAGGCGGAAGCTGGTAAACAGCTTCGTAACCTTGCTAAACCTTAAATTTTTTAACTTCAGCTTTGACAGAACTAAGATTTTCGCTGTTTTGAGTACTTGATTCCTGACAAAGCTGAACTGCCTTAGTTATCTGTGTAGTTCCAGAAGACATCTCATTCATTGCATCAGAAATCTCGGTTGTAACATTTGCCAAAATCTGCATTTCTTCACCAATCTGTTTGCTTCCTTCAAGAAGAACAGCAGAGTTTGATTTTACAATATCCGAAGAAGTCTTAATTTCGCTTATAGACTGAAGCACCTGAGAAGAACCGGCATTCTGTTCTTCCATTGCATTCTTAATAACTGCTTCCTGCTGCTTAACCTGTGTTGTAAGATTAAAAATAACTTCAAACTGATTCTGAACAGATTTTGTATTGTTAGCTACGTTTTCAATTATTTCTTGAAGTTCACCAAGCTGAGAAGCAATTGCTTTACCCTGTCGGTTAGACTGTTCTGCAAGCTTACGAATTTCATCAGCAACAACGGCAAAACCTTTTCCTGCATCCCCTGCGTGAGCAGCTTCAATTGCGGCATTCATAGCAAGAAGGTTTGTCTGACTAGCAATACTCTGGACAATTGTAGAGGCTTCCATCAAACCTGCAGATTTTTCGAGAATTGTTGCAGAAAGCGTAACAGCCTCATTAATCTTTTGACGACCATTTTCTGATTCAACTCCAAGGTCAGCAACACTACGAGAGTTATTTTCCAAAATTTGTGATACAGAACGAATGTTAGCGACCATTTCTTCTACAGCACTTGAAGAATTAGAAACACCTGCAACCTGAACATCAACGCTATTATTCAAATCCTGAATACGGTTAATCATATTTTTAATTGTAGAATCGCTTTCTTCTACACCTGCAGCCTGATTAACTACCCGTTCCTTTACACTGTTGATGTTTGCAATAATCTGTTCAATTGCACTGGAAGTTTCAGTCATATTTGAACTAAAGTCTTCTGCAGTACTCAAAGAAATATCAACAGATTTATTAATCTCTTTGAGAAGATTACTTGTACTTGACTTAAATTCATTTAAGTCATTGATTAATAAACCAAATTCATCACGGCTTTCAACAATTAATTCATCACCTGTATAGTCTTTCTTAGCTACAAATTCTGTAAAATGAGTAATATCGTTTAAGCGGCGAGCAGTACCACGCATCTGAAGAAAATTTGAGAAAACAATACAAGTTACACCAAAGATTCCACAAGGAATAATGTACTTCCAAACCAAATCAATTACAGGAACATCTCTTAATGCTTGTGTAATAGCAGGACAGATTGTAACCATAAGAGAACCTACAGCTCCAAAACCACCTACAAGAACAGAGCGTAACACTAATGGAAGAGATTTAAACTCTGCTCTGAATGGTACCTGAAACAAAGTTTTTTCGAATGATTGTAAAAATAAAATATAGAAAAGCAATGCAATAAGAAAGCAGCATCCACAAGTACCAACATACAAACTGGCAACATCTACATAAAAACCTTTATATTGCAAAGCCCACTGAACAAAACCTGCAACCACATTTCCGTTCAATGCTCCTACTACCATAGCAACTGTTGTAAACCTTTTTGCAACTTTATTTGTTCTTACAACAGATTCTGGAGAGGTTGGGTCAAATTTTAAAATTATTCTCGTCTGACTAAACCACCAGCCAAGTGTAAAAGCTGTAATTGCACAAAGTCCCAAAAGCGCCATTGGTGTACACCAGGCAGCTAAACTGTCCTTAAAAGAAAATACTCCAATATAACTGAATAGCAAATTTGAAATTACCGTCGGTAAATAAAAGAGTAACATATAGTATACAAAGGTCTTTTTTTCAAACTTAAAACTCTTTAACCCCTGCTTGTATTGTTCAAGTTCTTGTTTCTCAACATCAATCTTTTGCTTAAACATATCGTCATTCATTCAAATTACTCCTATCTTCCATTTTAGAATTATATCTAAAAATTATATATTTTCAACATTTTATTATGTTACTTTCTATTAATAACTTTTTTTTAATAATGAGTTTGATATTGTTCAAAAAATTGCCAAAAAACATAATATTAGGTAGAATAAAAACAAATGAAAAAGACTATATTTTTTACACTTTTACCCCTTGGATTACTTTATACAAGCTGTAATTCAACTCCAAAAATTCCAAACGATGCGACTTCTACTCAGTTGATTCAAAATGGCCAGGAAGCACTGTCGTCTTCTAACTATAAAGCCGCAGAAGCTTATTATATGGCTGTAATTCAACGGTACGGAATGGATACTTCTACTTATATAGAAGCAAGATACGAACTGGGACATCTATATTTAAAGCAAAAAAAATACGAAGAAGCTTACGCCTGTTTTTCTGAAATTCTTAGCATTTTTGAAAATGCAGAAATAGGATATCTTCCTGCAGCCTATAAAAAACTTGCTCAGATGGGATTAGATAGAATTCCTTCTAACAAGCTTTCAAAAATAACCGAATAGACAGTTATCTACCCCGGGCAGTTTTATCATCCGGGGTAATAATTGCATCAATCGAAATATTCTTTTCCGCTGCCATTTTTAAAACTAATTCTTTTGTATATTTTTTTGTTCCACGAGGTGAGGGATGAGGTTCTGCATCTCCAATAAGAATAATTTTCTTACTTGCATCCGGATTCCAGTTGTAAAAAGCCATGGAACCATAAAGAGCCTCGTAAACAGCTTCAGGAATGTCTCCGCCTTCTTTTCCTTTAATTTCAAATGCATTTAAATAACGGGCAAAGACGTCTACATCGTTGGTAAAATTAAAAAATCTTACAGGTAGCCCGTTGTATTTAAAATTATCACCATAATCCCTGTACAGCAAAAGTCCAAGTCGTAAACTCTTAAACTCCTCAACTCCCTTTATTAATTCTGGAATCCACTCATTTCTTAACTGTTCAATATCATCCTTCATGCTGCCAGTAGCATCTATTGCAAAAACAACATCACAAGAGTCTTTTGGACTAATAGCTCTAAGAGCTTCCATAATATCGCTAACGATAGTTTCAGGGCCTTTTGAATAAGTAACAAATTCTGCAAACTTACCAAACTCTTCACTTGCCTGAGGGCTATATGCATCCGTGAGAATGACTGTTTCTTTTTTTTCTGGTTCCGAAATCACTTCGACAACAGTTTCTTCAACTATTTCAGAGACCGGCTCCACATCCTTTTCAAGATTGAGTTCTACCTCTTTTTCAGGCTCTTTTTCTAAAGGTTTTTCAACTACAACTTCTGTTTCAGCCACCTTATTTTCTGTTTTAACTTCTTCTATTTTATTTATTTTTATCGTAAGCGGCTTTTTTTCTACTTTTTTAGTTCCCAAATCAAACATAAAACTATTATCAAAAAAATCGCCTGTATAATCTGCATATTTTTTTGAAAAAGACCGGATATTAATAAAAGTACCCCGACCGACAGTAATTATTCCATTACGAGTCCATGGATAACCGAACTGAATTGTGGAAGGAATATAAATATGAAAAGCTTCTCCAAATTCAGCATCAACTTCAGGAGTTGAATCTACCAGACTATAACGTGAATTCTCAGAATCAAGTTTTTGTCCATTTAAAATACGAATTTCATCTCCATTTATAGGGTTATATTCCAAAGCACGGTAGGCATAGTTATCTGACTTACCAAGGGGATCTTTTGTAGTTTCAGTCAAAAGAATTGATTCAATTCCAGGCTTTTTTCTAATATAAAGGTGAAATCCCTCTGGAATTTCGAACGGACTGTTTTGTTCAGTTTCTATACGAACATCCTTAGGAGATACAAACAATGCAGATTGTGCATAGATTGCCCCATCAAAAAGAAATATAAAACTACAGAAAAAAAAGTTAAATAAAAGTCCCTTTCTCATATTTTTTTATCGGTGATTTTTTCTGGATTTTTTATTGAAAAATCATTTATTTAAGAGTTATAATTAAAAGAACTATGGAATCGACTAATTTTACACAGGTTGATATAAGCGAATTTTACGATGCCGCTCCACAAGACCAAAGTGACACCGACGACGGGATCGTATTATTAACTCCAAAACAACAACAGCTATACAATCAATTTATTCAACTCGTAAAAGAAAAAGAACCAGATCGCGTAGAAGTCTTTGAAGACAGAATGAAGGACTTAAAAAAACTTGCTTCTGCAATCGCCGCCTTTCCGTCTTTACTGGAGCGACACGATCTAACAGGAGGAGTACGAACTCCTCAGCTTTTAATCGATTCTTTAATCAAACACCAGGAACGTGGAGATGTAACACTTTCTCTGCCATCCAAGGCAATTCTTGGTAAAGGTTTTATTGTTGCAAAAACTCATACTTTTTCTTCCCTATCTAAAACAAGCGTTAAAATGGGAGCAAGCGAAGAATTAGTAAATGCACTCCAGCTTGAAACAATCACCATGATGTTCAATCTTATGGCTGAAGACGTTTACATGAATCTTATAAACGACAATACACAGCCAATGGAATACAGACGGGAATGGTGTCTCAGTCTTTTGATGCTTTGGGAACACAGAAACGACCAGACAATTCAGTCGGTAGCCCCAGTCCTCCAATCTGTATGGCTTGCACGCCGAAAACTCGCACCTGCCTTTGGAACAATGATGGGAACAAGCGAACTGATTCTTATGTCGATGCAAATGGACGAAGAATGGATTTCTTTTATCAAAAGCGAAATGAAAAATCCAGGTGTTACACAGGCAATGGAAGAATTTTTGTTCGGTATTTCAAGTGAACAGATTAACCAGTTAAAAGAAATTCTAAAAACCAAGGGAATACCTGCTATTAGTCGCGATGAAGTTTCAACCTTCCTTGGAGAACACGTAAAAGTGGATGCCGGTTTAGACTACCGAGACTTCTATGCTATGTATACAATCCGCCGGGATAACGCCCGAACCCGACACCGCTTAAAACTCAACGGCCCTCACAAAACCCTTGAAGACTATTACATTCAGTATATAACCGCACGCAACAAAGAAAAGCAGAACAACGATGTTTTTGCAAAATAAGCTAAACAGGGCAAACGCATTATATTTGACTTTGTATCAAAAATGGCGCGAAGGAGCAAACTGGCTTACAAAAACACTCGTTTTGTGCTGC
>CADBSK010000033.1 GCA_902797305.1 uncultured Spirochaetaceae bacterium
GCACAAAACGAGTGTTTTTGTAAGCCAGTTTGCTCCTTCGCGCCATTTTTGATACAAAGTCAAATATAATGCGTTTGCCCTGTTAAAGAGAAAAGCAAACTTGGCGCACATCAGCCGGACTATTTAAGCACGCATCCGCATTGAGGATGTGCAACTACAATTTTAGTTCACCACTTGCAAGTTTGCTTTTTTAAGCAAACTTGGCGCACATCAGACGGCCTATTTAAGCACACATCCGCATTGAAGATGTGCTCTCAAAATTTTAACACCACGCTTGCAAGTTTGCTTTTAGCAAACTTGAGCGCACATCAGACGACCTATTTAAGCACACATCCGCATTGAGGATGTGCTCCAAAATCTCAACACCGCCTGCAAGTTTGCTTTTAGCAAACTTGGGCGCACATCAGCCGGACTATTTAAGCACACATCCGCATAGTGGATGTGCTCTCGAAATCTTAATACCACTTGCAAGTTTGCTTTTTTAAGCAAACTTGAGCGCACATCAGACGGCCTATTTAAGCACACATCCGCATAGTGGATGTGCTCCAAAATCTCAACACCGCTTGCAAGTTTGCTTTTTTAAGCAAACTTGAGCGCACATCTGCCGGCCTATTTAAGCACGCATCCGCATCTAGGATGTGCGCATTCCCATTGCTTAGCAATCTGGAGCAATTTTGTTTCGCTGAACATAGGGCCTGCAAACTGCATACCAATTGGCATATTATCTGTTCCTTTTGCAAAACCTGCCGGTACATTTATTGAAGGAATACGAGCAAGGTTTACAAAAACGGTATACATATCGCTAAGATACATTTCGAGAGGATCGTCTACTTTCTGTCCTAATTTGAATGCAGGAGTTGGACAAGTAGGACACAAAACCATATCATAAGTTTCAAATAACTTAGCCATTTCACGCTGAATACGAGCACGAACAGTCATGCCCTTCTTGTAAGTATCGCCACTGAACTGTTCACTAAGAACGTAATTTCCGATTACAATTCTTCGTTTTACTTCAGGTCCAAAACCTTCGCTTCTGGTATCAACATAAAGTTCATCATAGCCTTTTTCGTTATCTACACGACGACCATAGCGAATACCATCAAAACGGCTCAAATTACTAGCAGCTTCGCTTAACGCAATTACATAATAAGAAGCAATAGAAGCATCCAGAACAGGTAAATCCACTTCTTCAATTGTAGCCCCCTGTTCAACAAACCACGCTCTTGTCTTATCAAATGCTTCTTTTACATCGCTATCCAAACCTTTTGTTTCCAAAAACTGCTTTGGAATAGCAATCTTAAGGCTTTTCATATCTTCATATGGTTTTAAAGAACGCAATTCTTTAGTATCTGGAAGATCTACGCTTGTATCATCATAAAAATCTGCACCGGCCATACAACTCAAAGGAAGCGCAATATCATCTGGTGTGTGCCCCATAATTCCGACCTGATCAAGAGAAGAACCATATGCAACAACACCCCAGCGGCTCAAAACGCCATATGTTGGCTTAAGACCATAAATACCACAATAAGAAGCAGGAAGTCGAACAGAACCACCAGTTTCAGTTCCAATTGCAAAAAGCGCCTGGTTACCGCTGACACTAGCTGCAGAACCTCCGGAAGAACCACCTGATACGTATTCACGGTTTATTGGATTACGAGTTGCTCCATAAGAAGAATACTCTGTTGAAGAACCCATTGCAAACTCATCCTGATTACAACGTCCAAGAGGAATTGCACCAGCTTTTTCAAGCCGGTCGATTACAGTTGCATTGTAAGGAGCTTTATAACCTTCAAGAATTTTTGAACCGCATGTCAAACGGTGTCCTTTGCAACTGATGTTATCCTTATTTGCAAAGGGAACACCAAGCAAAGGCTTTTCTTCAAAAAGTGAATCAAGAGTTCCGTTTTTTCGAGCCTCTTCAATTTCTTTATCAGCTTTTTCTGCCTTTACAACAGCGTCATCATACATTTCCAAAAAGGCGTTTAAAGGCTTTTCACTTTTTTTGTCTTCTTCAAAAGTCTCAATTGATTTTTTTACTAATTCAACACTGGTTGTTTTGCCTGCTTTTAGAGCATCTACTGTTTCTTTAATTGTGTACATCATAATCTTAGGCTCCTTCTCCCAAAACCTTAGGAACCTGGAAGTAGCCGTCCATAAAGTTTTCGCTTACATTTTTAACGCTTGGAATATCAAGTCCGTCTACAACTTCGTCTTCCCGTAGTTTTTCGGCAACAGTTGAAGGATATGCATCGTAAGGATTTTCGCTATCGTCGTATTTAGAAAGAATATCAAAATAGCCAACAATTTCGTTTGCTTGTTTTTTTAATGTTTCAAGATTTGTACTTTCTGGAGAAAGTCTGGAAAGATACAAAAGATTATTCAATGTTTCTTCATCGATTTGTTTGTGAGTACTCATAGCGCTATTATAGAAAAAAGATACAGTTTTATCAATCTTGTTTACTTTATATAATTGCCTAAAACCCCGTAATATTGTAAGGTATGAAAACACTAAAAGTGATACATAGAGGCGCATGCCCCTGTGAGAATAACCCGTTGGCGGCCAGGAGCCGCAGTAATGGAGAACGTCGATGCTTGAAGAAAAGGGCACCAATCAGTATTACATTACCAGACAGGATTCCACAGAATCTAATGCCCGTAGTTATCCGCGCAAATTTCCATTTGCATTGGTAAAAGCCAAAGGATCTTGGGTTGAGGACATTGAAGGAAACAAATATCTGGATTTTTTGTGCGGAGCAGGAACTCTTGCACTGGGTCACAATGACGATGAAATTAACAAGGCAATGGTAGAAATGCTTACAAGCGATTTTCCGCTACATACCCTTGATTTGACCACTCCGGTAAAAGATGAATTTGTTCATACAGTGATTTCGAACCTTCCAACAGAATTAGCAAACAACTGTAAAATTCAGTTTTGCTCACCTAGCGGAACAGATGCAACAGACGCAGCCTTAAAGCTTTGTAAAACTGCTACAGGCCGTTCTAGTATTATTGCTTTTCAGGGTGGATTTCACGGAATGGGACACGGAGCACTTTCTTGTACAGGAAACTTAGGCGCAAAAAATAGCGTAAATGGGCTTATGCCTAATGTTCAGCACTTTCCATATCCAAACACATATCGAGATTCCTTTGGTCTTACAGGACAAGCAAGTATTGATGCATGCTGCACATATTTTGAACGAACCTTAAAAGATCCGGAAAGCGGAATCACAAAACCAGCCGCAGTTATTTTAGAAGCAATTCAGGGAGAAGGCGGAGTAAATCCAGCTCCTGTAAAATTTCTTCAAACTGTTCGCCGCGTTACAAAGGAACTTGGTATTCCTCTTATCTGTGATGAAATTCAGTGTGGCATGGGCCGAAGCGGAAAACTCTTTGCATTTGAATATGCAGACATCGTACCTGATGTAATTCTTGTTTCTAAAGCAATCGGCGGCAGCCAGCCATTAAGCATTGTAATTTACAACAAAGACCTTGATAAATGGCAGCCAGGTGCACATACAGGAACTTTCCGTGGAAACCAGCTTGCCATGAAAGCAGGAACTATAGTTCTTAACAGAGTAACTAAACCAGAATTCCTAAGGGAAGTTGTTCGTAAGGGCGATAAAATCATGGCCCGCATGAACCAGATAAAAGACAAAGTAGGAATTATTGGTGATGTTCGCGGTAAAGGTCTTATGATTGGATGCGAATTTGTTAATCCAAAAGAACCTAAAGACTGTGCCGGACTCTATCCTGCAAACGGAGATGCTGCAGCCAAAGTTCAAAAACTCTGTTTCCAGAATAAACTTATTATGGAAAAGGGGGGCCGTGGCGGAAGTGTAATGAGATGCCTTTGCGCTCTTACAGTAACTGACCAGGAAATCGACCAGGCAATGGACATTTTTGAAAAAGCTGTTCTTGCCGTAAACGAAGAATACAAATAAATGAATAATATTTTCCTTACTGAATCAGAATCCAGCAAAGAAGAATACAAAAAAATAATGAAGCAGACGGTGGATGCTGTTGCAGACGCCTTCTGCGATTCAAAAGCTTACTCCGGACCAACTCCTCAGGAACTAAAAGCTCTTGTTAAAGAAGAGACTATTCTTCCTGAAAAGGGGCTTGGCTGGGAAGAAGTTTTAAACCAGACTAAAAATCTTATTCTTCCAAATTTATTGCGAACCAGCAGCACAGACTACATGCCTCACCTTCACTCTCCTGCAACATTAGAAAGCATCGCAAGCGAAGTAATTATCTCTACATTTAACCAAAGTATGGACAGTTGGGATCAATCCCCTGTTGCAACAGAAATTGAAGTAGAAGTAATCAGGCATCTATGTTCCCTCTATGGTTATGACTCAAAAAGTGACGGAGTATTTACCAGTGGTGGTTCTCAGTCAAACCAGACTGCGATTATTCTGGCGAGAGACTGGTTTATTAATACCGTTTTAAAACACGATGTTAAAAAATTCGGTCTTCCACAAAACTTTTCTAAACTCAGAATGTACACCAGCGAGATAAGCCATTTTTCTATGGAAAAATCTGCTCATATTCTCGGCCTTGGATACCAGAGTGTTGTAAAAGTCCCTGTTGATTCTGCCAGACGAATGGATTTTAATGCCCTCAAATCGCTGGTACAAAAAGACATTGCACAAGGAAATATTCCTTTCCTTGTAGTTGCTACTGTGGGAACTACAGACTTTGGTTCAATAGATCCAATAGCTCAAATTCACGAACTCTGCAAAGAACACAATATGTGGCTTCACGCCGACGGCGCCTATGGCAGTGGTGTTATTTTAAGCAAAAAATATTCTGAAAAAGTAAAAGATTTTTATCTCTGCGATTCAATTACGGTTGATTTTCACAAGATGTTTTTACTACCGATAAGTTGCTCTGCTGTGTTAATCAAAGATGGTTCTGATTTTGATGCATTAACAATTCATGCTGATTATCTAAACCGCACAGAAGATGAAGAAGACGGATATACAAACCTTGTAGATAAATCTCTACAGACAACACGCCGTTTTGATGCCCTAAAAGTATGGATGAGTTTTAAGGAACGGGGTAAAGACGGTTGGAGTGAAATTATTACAACTTGTATGGACAACGCTCGCTATCTTTACCAGATTATTCAGACAAATCCAAATTTTATAGCAGTTACCGACCCGGAAATTAGTTCTGTAGTTTTTAGATACACAACAGGAAAGCAAAACGGTCTACAAGACGACGAAACAAACAAAAAGGTGAGAAGAACTCTTCTTCACAAACACGGTATCGTAATTGGTCAAACTGTTGCTGATGGCAGAGTTTGCCTTAAGTTCACACTTCTTAATCCATTGATGACTCATCAAAAGCTTCAGGATTTAGTTAACCTAATTCAAACTTTGGCAACAAACTAACTTATGAAAAGATTTTTCTACACAATTTTTATTTCTCTTTTGTTTTGTTTCCCTTTAGCAGCAGAAGAATTTGTTCTTTTGAACACTCGAGATGTTGAATATAAAGATATTGATTTATTTTCTGGTGTTCGTAGTATTCCTGGTCAAATTACTTACGATCAAATGGTCGAAGATGTAAAACAACTTTCTTACATTTTATCTGCTGGCTATGCTGGATATGATGACATGTTTAAAGTGGGATTTCGTCCATCCAAATTTGAAGATGCTATTATTAATTCTTTTAACAAAGACCAATCTGTACTTACCAGAGATTTTTTTGAAGTCTTATGCGCATATTTAAAAAAATATGTAAATGACGGACATTTTCAACTCTTTTATAATTTAAAAACAGGACATTTTTGTACAAAAAAAATTATTTTCTGGTCTGATACCTATCTTATAAAAGATGGCTTTAGTTTTTATGTTTATCAAACCAATAATCCAGAATTAAAACAAGGAGAAAAATACTCAGATACTTACGATAACCTTTTTCATTATCCTGTAAAAGGCCAAGATATTTTTAGATTAGGTTTTTTAGAAGAATATAATGACAAAAATACTATCACTCATTCATTTAATTTTAATGATAAAGAGATCGAACTTGAATTAAAAAATGATGGAGCAATTCAATCGGATTCTTTTAAATATCACGATTTTGAAACACCTGATTCAGCTTATATTTCTATCAATTCATTTTTACTACCACCAAAAGGAAACAACACACAATATTCAACAAAAATAATTTTTGATAAATTTGCCAGATGTGGAAAAACATTCAATCGTAAAAAGAATATAATCGTCGACCTTAGACACAATAGCGGAGGCTCTCTAACGTACCCTGCTACATTTTATTATATTTTGTATAAAAACTTAAATGCAAAAAAACTAAACAAATTAAGAGATAATACTTACGATATAATTAATGATACTTTTATTCCAACTGAGTTTATTTATTCACCAGTTTCTCAACAGGCACGTAATGAAAATTCCAAAGCTAGAGGGCAATTGGATTGGGTAAAAATTTATGAATCACATCTCCATGATTTAAAAGAAAATCCTATCCGTGAAAAATATTTAATCAAAGTTAATAAAAATTATAAACAACTTAAAAACAGTAAGTACAAAGGAAAACTCATCTTTATCATCGATAGAAATACAGTCAGTGCTGGAGAAATGACCATTTTACAGGCCAAAACAATTTTTGGAGATGATAATGTTATCGTCGTCGGAGAAAACTCTTACGGCATGTCCCAATACTGGGATTTAATAACCCTTGGACTACCAAATTCAAATATTGGAATCCATACAGCATTTGAAAAGAAAATTATTCAGGACGATTTTAGTGAGTGGGCCGGCGATGGTGTTGGGATTTTTCCTGATTACTGGACCACAGGTGCCGACCTAAACCAAACAATTTTCCTAATCACTAATGATTTAGACATGAAAGAACGATTAAAAAATATTGAATTTTCTCTTCAGTAAATTACAGCTTAATCAAAAACGCCTTACTTGCAGGAACTTTTAACGTAAAAATACTATTCTTTACTTTTGAAGAAAAAGATTCTCCAAGCAAATCTTTAGTTTCTGGTCGTGATTCTGCTATTTTTGTTCCAAACTGCCGTAAATCAATTTTTATTTTTTGATTTTTATCGCTATTAGAACATACAGTTAAATAAAGTTTTTCATCTGTAAAACGAGCAAAAGCAATTACCCCATTCTTTTTCCAAACAAACTTAAAACCGCCGTCGCTAAATGCTTCTTCATTTTGCTTTAGATGTGCCAAAGTTGAATAAAGCTTATAGGAATCAGTGCCTTCAATATTTTTATTCCATGGCATCGGATATCTGCAGCCTTCATTTGATCCTACAAGACCGTCAATTTCAGCTTCGTCTCCATAGTAAACATTTGTACATCCAGGAAGGGTGAATATCATAATTACTGCACCTTTTACCCATTCCTTTTTCATCTTTATATCATTATGAAATCTGGAAATATCGTGACTATCAAGAAGGTTAAAAAGATTTTGGCGGATCACATAAGGCAATCGGGTATAAT
The DNA here is from genome assembly GCA_902797305.1 of uncultured Spirochaetaceae bacterium. GTDB lineage: Bacteria > Spirochaetota > Spirochaetia > Treponematales > Treponemataceae > Treponema_D. The sequence goes on from CADBSK010000033.1 coordinate 7,494, forward strand.
ATTTTTCAATCCAGCTGGCAAAATCCTTTGCGCTCAGTTTATAACTTATTTCTTTTAAATCAGGAGAATTTGCATTAAAGAAATCTACCTGCCCGTAAAAAGCCCGGATTGGTCTGCAGGAAGAATAATAATTCATTGGACTATCCCACTCATTACCGTTTAAAAACTCTGTACAATCCGTCCAATCTTCCGCAAGGATATAGGAATCTGGATTTGCTTCCTTGATGCTATTACGAATCTGAGGCCATACCTGGTGATGCAGCTGAAGCAAGTCATTTCGGGCCATTGTATCAGCCACATCAAATCTCCATCCGTCTGCATTGTATGGTTCGCTAACCCATTTTTTAACAAGACTATCTTTATCAAGAAATAAAACTTTCTTTAGTTTATCAGAAGAATAATTTAACGTAGGTAATGTTTTTACATCAAACCAACATTTATAGGTATTATCTTTATTAAAAAAATAATATTCACGTTCAGGAGAATCAGGATTGTTATAAGCTCCATAGGATTTATCAAAAAATGCTCCGTCACGATTAAACCATTTATTTGCAATTCCGGTATGATTTATGGAAACATCAATGATGAATTTCATTCCGTTTTTATGGAGCTCACGACTTAAATCTTCTAAAGCCTTATCACCACCAAAATGAGGATCCACTGTAAAATAGTCCAGACAATCATACTTATGAACGGTTGCCCCATAAAAAATTGGATTTAAATATAATGCCGTAATACCAAGTTTTTTTAGATACGGAATCTTGTTTTTTATACCAATCAAATCTCCACCATAAAAATCCAAACACCTGGATTTTTCATATGGCTCAGGGATTGCATTCCAGTCTTTTATCTGTTGGGTCGGATACCCATCAAAAGTATACTCTCCGTCTTTTACAGAAATATCAGGATTGCCATTACAAAATCTTTCTGGAAAAATCTGGTAAAAAACAGCATTTTTTATCCAGCTTGGCTGAGTATAATCTGTTATCAATCTAAAAAGTCGAGATTCATCAGGATAATAATTTTTAATTCCTTCCTGATCATAATAATAAAGCCGGTCTTCAGTTGCCAAAATAAAATAATACTTAAACTCGTCTTCAAAAACTTTTGTATTTGCTTCGTAATAGATTAATCCGTATTTCTCTTCAGATTTTTTCATAGGGTTTGGATATCCAACACCATTCTTTTTACCGCATAAAAAAACTTTTTTTACAGGACTATTCTGTAGAAATTGAATTTTAATTGTTACTTCTTCGCCCTTTTTAGGCAACGGATTACTAACAAAAAACTTTGAGCCGTCTGAATATACACTTAAAAGCCAGTCTTTATTATTATTTTGCCTCTTCATAGTAGTACATTATATACTACTATTTGATAATGTCCAATCTATTTCCTTGATATTCTGGTAAAAACTTCTTTTTTCCACCATTTTCAAACTGAACTTCAATAACAACTTCGCCACCATCTAAATTGGAAGAATATATTTGCCCGTAGCCATAATCGTCATGGTATACATTTACGCCTTTGGTCCACTTTTTAAGGAGTTCTGCCTTTGGAGAAAGCTCCTCCTCCTGCTCAAAAGTTTCTCCAACAGCCCTTTTAAAACTTCTTGGGATTGCACCAATCGCTTTAAGGGTGTCTCCAGCTTCAACTAAGAAACGACTTGGCATCATCGGCTGCGTATGGCCGTACAAACGCCTGAGAGCACAACTGGTTATATAAAGTTCATCTCTTGCACGGGTAATTCCTACATAAAACAAGCGGCGTTCTTCCTCTAATTCATCACCCCATTTGTCTTCCCTAGGAAATATTCCGTTTTCAAGCCCGGTGATAATAACACGGTTAAACTCAAGACCTTTTGTATTATGTAGAGTTATCAAAGTTACTGCATCAGGTGTCTCTTCTGCCTGAGAAGCAAGAGTTCGGTTCAATTCTATTTCATCTAAAAACTCTAATAAACCATCGATTGACAAAGGATACTGAACACCACTGTTTACAAGTTCCTGTAAATTCAAAACTCTTTGAGTTCCATCCATTTCGTCCTGAAACTTATGAAGTTCAACCAGTCCAGAATCTTCAACAACCTTCTGTAAAAACTGCGACAAATTATGTTCATTATCTTTTTCTTCTCTTGAATTTTGACTTAAATAAGTTTCAAGTTTTTCAAACAGATCAACAAACTCTTTTGCGCCGTCAGCAGCTTTTTTTGTAAGTTGAACTTTATTTTCTTTTAATACAGAAAACAAATCAGTTGTATCCAGCAAAAGCCCGTCATTTTGATGAACATATTCAATTATTTTTTCCTGAGTTTTAGCTCCAATTCCCCGGGCAGGCTTGTTTACAATTCTGGAAAAAGCAATTTCGTCCCTGTGATTTACAAACAAAGATAAGTAACTCAAAGTATCTTTGATTTCTTCTCGATCAAAGAATTTTAAAGATCCAACCACTGCATATGGAATCTTTTTATGCAAAAATTCAGTTTCAAAGCCTAAACTCTGAGCATTTGTTCTATACAAAACGGCAAAATCACTATAATGCGCCCCAGCCTCAACCGACTGTTTGATAATTTGAGCACAGAATTCTGCCTCACGATCCTGGTTTTCTAAAAATACAAGAACAGGCTCCTTTCCGTCCCCTCTTTCGGCAATAAGAGTTTTTCCAAGTCTGTCCTGATTCTGAGAAACAACAGCGTCAGCACAAGAAAGAATTTTAGAAGTAGAACGATAATTTCTTTCAAGACGAATTACTTCTGTTCCCTTAAAATATTCCGGAAATTGCAAAATGTTCTGAACTTCGGCGCCACGGAATTTATAAATTGACTGATCATCATCACCAACGACACAAACATAAGTCCCGGAATTATCTTCCGTCACATTTGTGAGTGCCTTTAAAAGCTTAAACTGAGCAACATTGGAGTCCTGATATTCATCAACCATCACAACCTTAAAGCGATAGTTCATCTGAGAACGAATCCGTTCGTCACTTTCAAGAATTTTTACAGGAAGCATAATCAAATCGCCAAAATCAACATTCCCTGTTGATGTTAGTCGCTTTTGATATGTGCGATAGACCTCGTTTAAATCCCCGTCTTTATCTACAATGCTCAAATCATCATCTGGACCAAGACAATAATCTTTACAAAGAGCAATTTCATGGGCTTTTTGATTAGCCTGTTTTTTTGTCAGCGCTGGCATAGCCTTTTGAAGCAAAGTTGCACTATCATCGTCATCATATACGGTAAATTTTGGATCTAATCCCGCAACTTCTGCATATCGGCGCAGAAACCATGCACCAAATGAATGGAACGTCTTTATTTGAGCGTCAGCTGCCTTGGGTTCCAAAGCGACAGCCCTTTCTTTCATTTCATTAGCTGCTTTTTTTGTAAAAGTAACTGCAAGGATTTGCCAGGGCTCGATATGTTCGTGCTGAATTAAATATGCAATCTTTGTGGTTATTACTCTTGTTTTTCCAGAACCGGCCCCTGCAAGAATCAACAGAGGCGAAGAAGAATGTATTACAGCACTTGTTTGTTCTGGATTTAACGATTCTAGATATTCAAATGCCATTTATTATTAATCCACTAATTCAGGCGCAAATAAAAGATTTGAATCAGCACTTTTTGCATTAATTTTTGAATCTCCAACAAGTACTGCATCCAAATCTACATCACTAACGGCAACAATTCTTGCCCTTACCATTCTGCCTGATTTTACAATATCGTTTTGAGCTTTATCATCCCTTTCGTATCGAACAACAACACTGCCGTCTACATCTGGAGCCTGAAACCATGCCCTTCCGATGGCAAGTCCATCTTCGCCGGCAACAACTTCTTCGATCAAGACATCATATTCGTTTCCAACGTGTTTTTTCAGATGCTCCCGAGTAATCTCACCTTGTGCTTCTACCAGTAAATCAGCTCTCTTTTGGGCCTTTTTTGCAGAAACCTTATGCTTAAAGTTGTAAGCAGGAGTATCTTCTTCCATACTATAAGGAAAACAACCTGACCAGTCGCTTTGAATCGTTTTTAAGAATTCCAGTGTTCGCTTTGCGGAAGAATCTTTTTCACCTGGGAACCCAGTTAAGAAGGTTGTTCTTAAAATAGCACTAGGTAATTCTGAACGAATATCATTTACAAGTCGCACATATTCTTCAAAAGAACCTTTTCTGTTCATTTTTCTGATTATTTCTGTATCGCCACTCTGGAAGGGAATATCAAAATATGGTAAAAGCCTTGAATCTTTTTTCATTACAGAAAGAATGTCTCGATTAAAGTGATCAGGATGAATGTAAAGGGTGCGAACAATAAAATTACCCTGTATTTCACTAATCATCATCAACAGTCTGGCAAGAGCACTCAGTTTTGTTGTTCCAAGATTCTTTCCATCTTTATCTAAAGCAGGAAGTGGATATTCACCATCGTCAAAAACATTATCACCTTTGCCAGTACCATATGCAGCCAGATCCTGTCCGATTAAATTAATCTCAACAACACCTTTTGAAACAAGAAATTTAATTTCTGAAATAATCTCATCTGCTTTACGGCTACGGAGCTCACCTCTAATAAGGGGAATTGCGCAGAAACTACAGTGATTTGAGCAGCCTTCTGTAATTTTTACAAAAGCCGAACCTCTAAAACCTAAAAGTATTTTTCGTTCTCCACAGCAAACTCCCTGCTGCTTGTATACTTCTACCGGGCGCTCACCTTCCTGTAACTCTTTTACTATCTGGTCAATTTTTGATATATCACCATTACCAAAAATACCATCTGCCTCAGGAAGATTTGATTTTAAAACCTGAGAGTACCGCTCTGCAAGACAGCCGGTTAAAAGAATTTTTGCATGAGGATAAGTTTGTTTTGCAGCAACAACTGCATCCAAGGACTCTTTTTTTGCACTTTCAATAAAACCACAGGAATTGACAATAATTAAATCTGCCTGTTCAGGAACAAAAGTCTGTTCAAGTCCCAAATTGATTAGTCGAGTAGCAATTAATTCACCATCAACTTGATTTTTTGCACATCCGTGCTGGTCAATAAAAAAATTAGTCAAGTTCGATTACCACCAGTTTATAACGACCGTCAGTATCTTTTATCCATTTAATATCTTCTACAAGAACCTGTCCAGCCTTACCAATTTCCAAATCGTAGTTTTTAGCATCTGCTGTAATAGAGAATTTTACTGTATTACAGTTACTCATCCACAAACGGATAGAGTTGTTTGCAGTCATTGTTACAACTTCTCCGCTGGCAAAGTAAGATTCGTTAGCGGCATGTCTGTCTACCTTGTAGCGGAATTCACAATTACCACGGAACGAACCATTTAATGTAAACGGATACGCACGATTATCTTCAAGAATTACAACCTGTTTATGTGTAGAAGAAATTTCTGAAGCAAATGGAATATCCTCTGTACTGACAGAAGAAGAAATATAAGTTCCACTTGAGCGTTTAACAATTCTAACTTCGGCACCTCGACTTGCATCAGAGGCCGAAATATCAGAAACATAAACAATCAAATCAGCTACAGTATCGCCATCAATATCAATTGGATTTTCTTCTGCAAGATCGGTGTATAAGGTTCCCACAGGAGTGAGAATACCAAAACTTGCAAGGGTATCAGAAACGCTAAGGATTATACTTCCCTCTTCTGTTGGGAAAATAACCTGATCACCCACGTACAATCTCTCTGTCAAAGCCTTGTCTGATAATTCATATTTTTTTACAGAAGAATTTTTATCAACAACAACTTCTGTATCATCAACTTTCTTTTTGCTAGAAGCGATAATACAAACAACAACTACCACGGCAATTAAAAAAAGAGAAATTCCACTTATAATTAAAGGCCAAAAGTATTTAGGCTTTTCTCTAACAATAAGTCCTTCTGGAACAGGAGATTCCTGAAGTTTTTTTGCACGATATAAATTACAAACTGTATCAGGGTTAACGCCAAGATATTCTGCATAGTTACGCATAAAACCGAGCATATAAGCTTCGCCAGGAAATGCGGCATTATCTTCGCTTTCAATACCTTCGATATATTGCTGAGTAATAGAAGTTTCGCGGGCAACGCCTTCTACATCTAAACCTTTTTGTTCACGAGCTCTTTTTAAAATTTCTCCGTAGCTATCCATTTACTTACTCCGAAAACAAGAAGTTGTTGTAATTATTAGCCGATGAAGGAGCATCATAGATAAAACGCTGATCTGTAATATCAGTGTTTAATTTATAATCCATAAAGTTAAACACGAAGAGTTCACCTTTCTTTGTACTTGCTTCTATACGACGAATTAATTTTGTTTCTGGAGAAATTGCAATCTTAATATATCTGAATGCTTCTGCAGAGTTTCTTGGATAAAGCACAAGTTTTATAACCTTATCCTCTGAACCGTTTTCAAGAGGAACCGGCTCCTGTCCAATTTCGTATGCAACTGAATAATAACGGCTCAAAAGAGAAAGTCCCTGACTTGTGGCAATAGAAGCACCGTTTTTATCTGCCTGAACAGTCTGCTGCAAAACCGCAGATGCTTCTGGAAGATAAATTGTCAACATATCTCCATTGAAAACAATTACCTGATTTTCTGGATTTGCAAAATCGATTCTTAAAAGGTTTGGACGTTTGTAAGAAACCTTACCAGCCATTTCTTTCTTATCAGCTGTGATTTCTATAGTAGCTTCATAATCCTTAAACGAAGCGTAATAATCTGAAATTGTCTTAAAATATGCACTTGCTGTGGTAATAACCTGAGCCGATAGCCCAACTGCAAATACAATAGAAAAAATTGCAGTGAGTATAAATTTCTTATTTTTTGCCATAATCTCTATTTTATTAGTATTATACAGTTTGGGCAAGTGGTTTAGTCAGGGCAACCGTATTATAAACTGTTCTGCATACAAAAATGGCTCCCAGTCGCAAAAACGGCTTATCAAAACCGCAAACTAGTTTGCTCCTTCGCGCCATTTTTGATACAAAGTCAAATATAATGCGTTTGCCCTGGTGGTTTAGATTATTCAGTTTTGCCGTTTTCTTCTTCTGTAGTTTCTTCAGAATTCTGATTATCAGCTACATCAGATCCCAGCGCTTTGCAGTGCTCTTCACCTTTAATAATGTCGTAGAATTCTTTTCCTTCCATTGTTTCTACTTCCAGAAGGCGATTAGCAATGTAATCAAGCAAGTCTTTGTGTTCTGCTAGAAGGTTACGAACATAAGTATATCTCTCATCCATTATTCGGGCGATTTCTTCATCGATATACTTTTGTGTATCTTCACTGAATTCACGGATAAGATTAGGTTCGCCACCGCGATTACCAAGAACGCCTTTTCCAAGGGTCATATTTTTAAACTTATCACTCATACCAAAGTCGACAATCATGCTCTTTACAATTTCTGTAGCACGGGCAATATCGTTACTTGCCCCGGTAGAAATATCATCAAGCATAATTTCTTCAGCTGCACGACCACCCATCAAAGAATCTACTTCGTTGATAAGGTCTTTGCGAGTCATAAAATTCTTTTCTTCTGCTTCGCGATACTGCGTAAAGCCACCTACACCGTGACTGCGAGGAACAACTGTAATTTTATTTACAGGTTCATGCTCTGGTGTAAAGGCTGCAACAAGTGCATGACCTGTTTCATGAACAGAAACAAGACGCATTTCTTTTTTATTTTCTTTTCGACTCTTCTTTTTTAATCCGATGCTAACCTTATCGATTGCCTCATTAAAATCTTCCATTGTAACCTTTTTTCTCTTGTTACGAACGGCAAGAAGAGCAGCTTCATTTACAACATTTGCCAGATCTGCACCGGCAAAACCGGTAGTTCCGTGAGCGATAGAATTAAAGTCAACATCACCATCGAGTTTTACATTTTTAGCATGAATGCGTAAAATTGCTTCACGGCCTTTTACATCCGGTTTTTCTACAGGAACCTGTCTGTCAAAACGGCCAGGTCGCAATAAAGCAGGATCAAGAATATCTGCACGGTTTGTAGCAGCAAGGATAATAAGGCCTTTTTCGTTTTCAAATCCGTCCATTTCTACAAGGAGCTGATTGAGAGTCTGTTCTCGTTCATCGTTACCGCCACCAAAACCGTTTACACGACTTTTTCCCAAGGCATCGATTTCGTCAATAAATACGATACACGGAGCTTTTTCACGAGCCTGTCTGAACAAATCACGAACGCGACTTGCACCTACACCTACAAACATCTCAACAAAATCTGAACCGCTTATACTGAAAAATGGAACACCTGCTTCGCCGGCAACAGCACGAGCAAGCAATGTTTTACCTGTTCCCGGAGGCCCAACAAGGAGAACTCCCTTAGGAATTTTTCCACCAATATCAGTATATTTTTTTGGCTCTTTTAAGAAATCTACAACTTCTACAAGTTCATCTTTTGCCTCGTCAACGCCGGCAACATCTGCAAAACGGGTTTTTACCTTTCCTTCTTCTACGGCTTTTGCACGGGACTGGCCGGCACTAAAGATACTGCCCATGCCACCACCGGCTCCACCCCCCATTTTTTTGGAAATAATAGAAAATACTATTAAAATCAAGGCAAATGGCAGAACCATGTTAAGAATCATCGAAAGAATATAATTATTCTGTTTTTCGATAAACTTATATCTGACTCCGTTTTGATCCAGTAATGCAAGCATATTATTGGTCAAAACAGAATTTGTTCTATAATAACTTCTATTTTTAATCTGGTTTGCTACTTTAAATAAAGTTATTCCTGTTTCTTTTTCTTGAGTTGCGCTGATTATCTCTGGACCATAACCGTTCATGTAGGTTTCACCAATTTCAACATAAACGATTTCACCGTTTTCAATTTTTTGGCGGAACACAGAATAATCAATTGTATTGCTTGAGCGTGCTGACAATACAAAATCGACAATAACAAAAATCGTTAACGCAATCATTATCAGCCCAAAGACTGAAAAATATCTGTTTCCTTTTTTATTATTCCTTTTCTTTTTGTTGTCTTTATCGCTATCGTTATTATTATTTTCAGGGCCAGCAAACTTAAAAAAACTGTACGGATCAAACTCTTCGTTCTCGTTGTTTTTCTTTTTTTCGTTTACATTCTGATCATTTTGCTCAATTTTCTTTTCTTCTTCAGGTTTTTCTTCTTTGCTCATTTACAACCTCATTTTAAATATACGCATAAAATCATAAAAAGTCGACAGGTTGCAATTTTTTTGTAAAGTTTTTTTTTAATTTTCCGAAAAACAAAGGGTATAAGTACGATTTTTCCCACGGGAGGTAAATTATGGGCTACAATCAGGCATATACAGCGTATCAAAAGACAAATGTTACCACAGCAAGCCAGGGACGCTTAGTTGTTCTTCTTTATGAAGCTGCTGTAAAGAACTTAAACTCTGCTCTCTCTTTGCTCGAAGAAGACGACAAGATTAAAGCAGGTAACATTGAAGCATACGGTAAATTTATCCAGAAGACACAGGCAATTATCGCAGAATTGGAATGCTCTCTGGATATGGAAAAAGGTGGAGAAATTGCACAGAATCTTATGAGTCTGTACCTTTTCTTTAACAGAGAACTTACAGAAGCAACTTTTAATCATTCAGCTAAGAAAATTCAATCAATTGTTAAGATGTTGAACGATTTATTGGGCGCATGGAGAACTGCTTCCAACAGTACTTCTAATGCTCCAGCTTCTTCTTCAATGCAGACAAGTACATTTAGCATTGAAGGTTAATTAAGAAAATTGAGGTTTTGACTATGGCTGAATTGACAAAAGAAGAATTAGACGAAAGAGTTGCTGTTTTAAGAAAGCTTCGCTCGCTTTTAGAACAGCAGAGAGCTAAGTTTCAGGAATATTTGAAAGTACTTGAAAAACAGCAGGATTCAATTAGCAAAGAAGACACAGAAGCAATTTTGTGCCATGCAGAATTGGAACAGCAGGTTGTTGCAAGTATTGGTAATTTGCAGAAAGTAATTGTACCAATGAGTGAGTTGTACAAAAACTCTGCAAAAGGTACCAGTGCCAATGCAGACCAGAGTCTTGAAAATATTCAGGATGACTTAGACCGCTTACAGACAAAAGTTCTTAGACAAAACGAAAAGAATCGCGAACTCTTAAGAAGTCATCTTGCTTCAATTAAAGCACAAATCAACGGATTTAAAAATCCATACAGAAACAGAAACAATGTTTATGCACAGAACGTTTCTGCTTCTGGACAGATGATCGAAATCAACGCGTAAAACTTTGATTACAATCATTGCAGCTTACAGTCAAAATTCTCGAATAATCGGAGCTCAGGGAAAAATTCCCTGGGCTCTTAGTTCTGAAATGAGCCACTTTAAAAAAACTACTACTGGCAGTGCAGTAATTTTTGGAAGAAAGACCTTTGATTCAATCGCAAAACCTCTCCCCAACCGGCTAAACATCGTAATCAGCAAAAATCAAACCAAATCCGCTGAAGGCGTTATTCTTTGCCGGTCAATAAAAGAAGCCGTTTCTACAGCCTTAGAAGCAAAAAAACAAAATAAAATAAAAGATATTTTTATCTGCGGTGGCGAATCGATTTATAAACAGTCATTGGAAGAAAAACTTGCAGAACGACTTATTCTTTCAGAAATTGACGAAAAGCTCATTCCGCAAGAAAATTTAAAAAATGCAGACAGATTCTTTCCCGAAATTAACGAAAAAGAATGGAAACTCTCAAAAACCATCGTTTACGAAGAATTTACCGTAAAAGAGTTTTATAAAGTTAACTAAATTATACAAATTCCTGATCTACACAAACCACAGCATTGTAAGTTTTATTGTACTCACAAATCTTGGCTCGCAAAAAAGCCTTTAATTCATCCTCTGATAAGGAGCAGTCGTATGGGCGAACGACATCAAAAATTACATTTGTATGACTTTGCCCTGGAACCATTCTTAAATCGTGGATTGTAATTCCTTCTCCAACAGTCTTAAGCTCATTAGAAATATAAGCTTTTAAAACCGGAATTTCTTTATTATTTGTATCCACAGGATCCATATGAATTGTTACATTAGCTCCAAACCGATTTGAAAGGTCTACTTCTATTCTATCGATTACTTCGTGTAATTCAAAAATATCCGCCTCTCCAGGAACTTCTGCATGAAGGGTTACCATGAGTCGACCAGGGCCATAATCATGAACAATCAAGTCATGAATTCCGCAGACCGGCTTATAGCTCATTACAACTTTTTCTACCTGAGATACAAAATCTGGATCAGGCTTAACACCTAAAAGAGGACTGATAGTTTCTTTTACAGACTCATACCCACCCCAAAGGATAAAGAGGGCAACTATAACACCTGCACAACCATCAAGAGGAATCTTAATCTGCGGAAAAAGTTTAAGCACAATTGTAACAGCAAGGACGATTCCTGTAGAAATACAGTCGTTTAAACTATCCTGCGCAGTAGCTTTCATAGTTCCTGATGACAACTTTTTTGCCAGTCTGGAATTATAAAAGAACATGTAGAACTTAACAGCAATTGAACTCAGCAGAACTACGATTGTAAAAACAGAAGCATCAAGTGCCTTAGGATGAAAAATGGAATTAGCAGATTCTTTTAGTAATTCAAAGCCCATTAACAGGATAAGAATTGAAACTAATAAAGCTGCAATGTATTCCATTCGTCCGTGGCCAAAAGGATGCTCTTTGTCAGGTTTTTTAGAAGAAAGTTTAAAACCAATAATTGTAACAATACTTGCAGCTGCATCACTTAAGTTATTGAAAGCGTCCGCAATAACAGAAATAGAACAGGAAAAAATCCCTGCTACGAGTTTTAAGGCAAACAAGACAAAATTAAAAAATATCCCTAAAGCCCCGGAAACAACTCCATAGGAAGTTCGAACAGAAGGATTAGAGATATTTTTGTAGTCTTTTATAAAAAGTCTGGCAAGTAAAGAAAACATTATTTAGAAACAGTATACACTCTAGATTCAAGAACATCTTCGATTTCGTTTGGTACACATGCCAAAAAATCGTATCCTGTCTGTTCTTCGATGTAATCAACACTTGTCAAAAATTGTTCCCAGGAACCTGTTTTTCCGATTCCCTGAGCATTTGGCATCCATAAAGAAATTACAGTTGTATCCTTTGTTACACGACTAAAGTCATTATCACCTTCTTCAAGAATCATAACGATTTTCCAGCAGTATGCAGGAACAGTAATTTCGTGACCGGCACCTTTTCCTGTTAAAACGATTGAATCAAATTTACCTGCAGCACTCTCTCCACCAACTCCATAAGGACCTGCAACAACATACAATTCCTTATCTCCGTTTGCAACGAGATTTCGTTCATATGCTTCAAAATCTTTCCATACTACGCGGTTACAGTCAGGGGACTGTGGAATCATGTTTGTCATATAAAAGGTTGCACTATTGTTTTCTTTGCTGGATGTTCTATCAGCTGAAGGACATACGTGTCCACGGTCGAAACCATATTTTGTATACTGATAATCAGCTTTTACAACAGCATAAAAAGCGGAAGGAAGATTTTCATCGGCTCTAAAGTCATCAGAGCGGTCTGCAGAACCCAAATCAGGAGTTCCCAGATGCCACATTACCCAGTTTGGATTACAGGTCTGACTATTGTAAGAAAGAGCATACTGATCTTTTATCATAAGATAATTTGTTGCATTATTTGCATCTGTTGTCGCATTAGAAGGATTTCCCCAGAACATGTGACTATTTTCTTTTTCCGAAGGACTTACATCAGGTGCGTTTTCAGTTGCCTTACCAGTAATTGTTGTCTGTGTTGTAGAAGTTTCTGATACTGTTGCTTCTTCCTCCTGAGAAAGCATATCCTGAATACTCTGTGTCACCAGAGTTTTAACTTCATTTGTAAGGATTTTAAATTCTGCAGGCTTAAAGATATACATACATATCAATACAAGCACGATAGCAGCTGCAATTGTTACAATTGCCCATGGATTCTTTTTTGCAGAACCGGTTTTACTTCCTTTTTTTTGAGAAGTAGTCTTTTTTACAGTTTTTTTTGTTGCCATTTTCCCACCCTTTAAGTGTTTTATTTAGTTTCGATTTTCTTTTCTAAATCCTGAACTTTTAATTTTAAGTCTATTGTATCTTTAGTCTGTTTTACAAGTCGTTGAGCAAGCATCTTACTCAAAAAGATTCCATAATGAGGATTCTTTCTAATTAATAGAAGAAAATCCTTTTTTGGAACTTTAATTAGGCGACTAGAACCTACAGAAACAACTGTTGCAGTGCGTCTGTCATTTAACAGAAATGCCATCTCCCCAATAAACAAATCATTTGGAGAAAGGACTGTTGTTAAACGATTATTTGCATAAATCGCAAAACGGCCAGAAACAATAAAAAACAGATCATTACTCATCTCGCCTTCACGGCATACGATTTCTTTATCTTTATAGTTAATTGTTTCAAAGGGCTTTACGATATATGGAACGCTGTTGGCAAGATTTTCCTGATTTTGAACATAAAAGGTTACTTCGTTGCCTTTTTCGTTGTAAGTCAGATATTTCATTACCTGTCGGCTCAAGGCAATTCCTCTGCCATGGCATTCTTCTTCTTTTGCAGCCTGAACGGCACGCCAGTCAAAACCATTTCCGTCATCATGAATTATAAATTTTGAAGCGTTTTTTGCAAAAGAATAGGTAATTTTTATTTTACGGTCGGCATATTTTGGATCATGAGAGCGTTTCTCGATTAAATCAATCATATTTCCGCCGTTGTTAAGCCATTCTGTTTTGTCTTTATAAGAAATTTCAAGGTTGCCATGTTCGAGAGCGTTAGTTAAAAGTTCAGAAAAAGTAATCTGAAGGTTGTACCGTTCCTGACTTGATATTCTGTTGGAATTATAAAGATAGCCTACAAGAAAGTTTGTATAAAAACGCAAATCCATCGGGTCATTACCGCAGACAAAGACCCCTGTTTCTTGAGAACCAACGACATCTTTAATTCCACGGTTAAACAAGAAATTCTGATTTTTATATAAAATACGGAGAACCCGTGTAAAGTGCTGAACAAATTCCGAAACCGTCTGCACAACAAGAACATTAATATTCTTTTTTTCTTCTATTATTTCTACTTGTGCGCGATTTTTACAAACAGCAATAATGCCACCATAATGCAGCCAGTCGTCATCATTTATTGCCTGCATAATTTTTTCGCAGTCAATTTTTTCGTCGGAATAGTCAACAACTTTTAACTCCGGCATTTCGTAATTTATGTATCTGATAATCTCTTCTGTGTCAGAACAGGTTTCTGAACAGAAAAAAGATGAATATAAAACACAAGCGTTTCTTACTGTTTCAATGATTTGAGGATTCGAAGATGCTGTAAGAATTTTTTTCATAATTGCTTTCCTTTAATAAGATTACAAAATTATAGCAAAAAATTATAAGAAAAACAGTACTATTAAAAAAATAAAAAGGATGCTCGAATTCCATTTGCTATAAACAAATGCATTCAGGCATCCCTGTATCTAAGTTCAGCTTTTAAATTAGAACTTATATGTGTAACTAAGAGCTACGCGGTTAAAGAACCATTCTCGACCAACAGTTTTTGCACCAACAGTTTTTTCTACCATAACTGATTCTGGAAGATCCTTAGTATAAATATTATAAGAACGGCGGCTCTTAAAGTGGAACAATACTACAAGAGAGTTGTGTTCGTCAAAATCAAACTGTAAAAGTGGTTCAAGGCTGAGTTCTTTAAAACTTCCCTGATATGCTTCAGAGTTGTAAACAGAATCACTGTAAGCACCTTCTGATTCAAACATCAAACCAACTCTCTTAAGAACTGGTGTAGGAAGCTGATAAGCAAGAATTGCGCTCATGTATTCATTCCAGCCATTTACCTGGTTACCAGAACAGTTCCAGGTCCAGACCTCTCCATCCTGAGCTCCTGTATATCCCTTATAGTATGCCTGATATGTAAACATCATAAGAACATGAGTCCAGTCACCCTTAATAATAGCACCAGTATCAAACTGGAAAGTTCCCTGGAACCAGGTTTTGTAATACCAGTTGGTAAATGGAGAAGTATTATAGTCTCCATCTACATACTTACCCATACCGCCTTTAAAAAGGTCGCCTACATTCCAACCTGTACCAGTTTCTCCACCAGCTGAAAAAACAAGGAATGGAAGAGGTGTAAATGAAACACTTGCTCCTGGACAAATACTAACAGGAGTAATTCCTACCCAGCCACTAAAATTTACATTTGCATCTTTTACAAGCCAGTGGTCCCCAAGGGGTGTTTTTAATGTGTATTCTGCTTTAGGTGTGATGCGGCCTTCGAGCCCAGAGTATGGACCAATTATAGGTGAATAGTGGTTTTCTTCATAACCATCTGAGGTTGTTAAATGAGCATTATCTGGATAATAAGCTGCCTGAACATTAATCGAAAACTTTACAGGGTTTTCCTCTTCTGCAAACGCAATGCCACCCATAAGAGCTGCACAAGCGACAATCGATGCAATAATTTTTTTCATAATATCTCCTTTCGTTACTTTAAAAGTAACCTTATGCATTTATAATATTAAATCAGATTTTGTAATTGTCAACTAAATATTGATAGATTGACTATCATTTTTTTTGTATCCCCTTTTAGACAATAGAATTAACCCATCCTTCCCGTTATAATATAAACATGACACTGCAACAGCTTAAATACATCTTAAAAATCGTAGAATACCGTTCAATTACCGAAGCTGCAAAAAATATTTTTATTACTCAGCCGGCACTTTCTAACTCTGTAAAAGAACTTGAATCAGAAATCGGAATCGAAATTTTTAGCCGTAATACAAAAGGCATCGAACTTACAAATGAAGGAGTAGAATTTTTATCCTATGCTCGCCAGGTTGTAGAACAGGCCGACCTGCTTGAAAGCCGCTATACAAATAAAAAACCTCAACGCCAGATTTGTTCATTTTCAACGCAACACTATGCCTTTGCAGTAAATGCTTTTGTAAATCTTGTAAAAAAAACACAGGCAGAAGAATACGATTTTACCCTTAGAGAAACAAGAACCTTTGAAATAATCGACGATGTTAAAAACCTTAAAAGCGAAACAGGAATTCTTTATTTAGACGACTTTAATAAAAAAGTGCTAAACAAGCTATTTACAGAAAACCATCTGACTTTTTATCCCATATTCACTGCGGAACCACATGTCTTTATTTCGGTGAATAGCCCTCTTGCTGAAAAAAACGAAATTAACTTACAGGATTTAGAACCCTACCCATTTTTGTGTTATGAGCAGGGTGATTTTAACAGTTTCTATTTTGCAGAAGAAATCCTAAGCACCGTATCAAGAAAAAAAGTAATCCATGTAAGCGACAGAAGCACTTTATTTAACCTTATAATCGGTCTTAATGGTTACACTACCTGTTCAGGAATTTTGACCAGCGACCTTAACGGAACACAAATCATTTCTAAACCATTAAAAACCGATTCCGATAACAAAATGACCATCGGATACATCTTAAACGACCGGACAGAACCTTCTCGTTATGCAAAGTTATTTTTGGAAGAATTAAAACACCTGGCTGCAGAATACTAAGCGCCTCTTACAACCTTAGCGGCCTGCACAAGATTTTTAAGACTTTCTACAGTTTCTTTTTCTCCACGAGTTTTTAAACCACAGTCCGGATTAATCCATACATTTTCTTTTGGAACAAACGAAGAAATTTTCTTTACAGCCTCACAAATTTCTGTAATAGAAGGGACTCTTGGACTATGAATGTCATAAACTCCTGGTCCAACCTGAGTCTTAAATCCATTTGCATTTAACGCTTCTAGAATTTCCAGGTTAGAACGACTTGCTTCAAATGTAATTACATCTGCATCCATATTATCAATATCTTTAATAATCGGGATAAACTCGCTGTAACACATATGAGTATGAATCTGAGTTTCAGCTTTTACTCCAGAATGCACAAGATTAAAAGCAGGTATTGCCCAGTCAAGATATTCAGAATGCCAGTCGTTTTTTCTTAACGGGAGCTTTTCTTTTAATGCTGCCTCGTCAATCTGAATTATTTTTATGCCGGCTTTTTCAAGGTCAAGAACTTCTTCTCTTATTCCAAGGGCAATTTGATAAACAGAGTCTTTTATACTGATATCTTCACGAGGAAAAGACCAGTTCAAAATCGTAACAGGGCCAGTTAGCATTCCTTTTACAATTTTATTTGTCAAAGACTGTGCATATTTTGACCATGAAACAGTAATTTCCGATTTACGCTTTACATCTCCCCAAATAATCGGAGGTTTTACACAACGAGTTCCATAACTCTGAACCCAGGCATTTTCTGTAAAAATAAAGCCCTCCAGGTTTTCGCCAAAGTACTCAACCATATCGTTTCGTTCATATTCCCCGTGAACCAAAACATCGAGACCTAGTTCTTCCTGAAGCGTAATACAGTCTTTGATTTTATTTTTATTAAAATCAGTATACGTCTCTAAATCTATAAGGCCTTTTTTATACAATGAACGATTCTGTCTGACATCTTTTGTCTGTGGAAACGAACCTATAGTTGTCGTCGGATATAAAGGTAAGTTAAGGGATCTTTTTTGAATTTCTTTTCGTTCCTGCCTTGAAGGGCATCTTTTAAAATCACCAGGCTTAAGGTTTTGTACCCTCTGGTGCACTTCTTTATCTTGAGATACTCGTTCTCCTTTGAACAAATCCTTGTTGTGATTCAGGGCATTATCCAGAACATCTTTACCTTCTACGATTCGTGCCAAATCAACGAGTTCAAACAACTTTTCCCGTGCAAAACTAAAATATTTTAGAATATCACTTGAAAGTTTAACTTCGTTTCTAATTGTATAAGGAACATGCAAAAGGGAACAACTCGTGCTGATTACAACCTGAGCTTTTGTATAATTTTTTATATCCTTTAATTGCTGCAAAGTCTTTTCATAGTTGTTCTTCCAGATATTTTTTCCGTTTACCAGGCCTGCAAACAAAACTTTTTCTTCCGGAAATCCATAATTCTTTAATAATGACAAAGATTCCTTACCTTCTACAAAATCCAAAGCTATTCCATCAAAATTGTAATCCAGTAATTTTGTATAACTGTCCCGCACATCACCAAAATAGGTCGCAAGCAGAATTTTTACGCGATTTTCTTTATCCTGATTATTTTTAAGAATAATTGAATAAAGGTTATCAAAAAGAGCCAGATCTTTCTGATTTGTATCAAGAACAAGAGCTGGTTCCTCTATCTGAAGCCATTTTACTCCAAGTTCTTGAACCTCTTTTATCAATTGTTTGTAACAATCTGCAATCTGCGATACATATTCTTGAATTGTTTTTGAGCCTGTAAAATGGCTCAATTTTAAGAAAGTATATGGGCCTATCACATTTACTTTTGTCTCAACACCTAGACTTTTGGCCAATTGATATTCTTTCTGTATTTTTTCGATGTCTAAAGAAAAAGAAGTATCGTCTTCTATTTCTGGTACGATGTAATGATAATTTGTATTAAACCACTTTTTCATTGGCAGAGCTTTTACATCGTTTTTATCATCCTGAAAACCTCTTGCCATTGCAAAATAGGTATCAAGTTTAGAAAGACATAAAGTTCTGTATCTTTTTGGAATAGCCCCAAGCATAAGGGCTGTATCCAAAATACCATCATAAAAAGAAAAATCATTGCAGGAAATATAGTCTATTCCGTCGTTGAATTGAGTAATCCATGCAGTTTTTTTGATTTCTGCAGCAATCTCCTGTAATTCCGACTCACTAATCTCTCTTGCAAAATATTTTTCACACGCAAATTTTAATTCTCTGTGTGCACCGATTCTAGGATAACCCAGCACACTTGTTTTTGTTAAAAGATTTTCATTATTCATACCTAGATACTAGGTAAAATTTTAAATATAATCAAAATCTTTATTTTTATCCTTTGCCATAACTTTTAAATATGACCGTCTTTCTATTAGTGAAACAATTACATAAACCGCCAGCCCGGAAGCAATTATAATAGCCCCCAGAACTGTATCTTCAATACTGATGTCAAAAAAGGATTCTCCTTCCAGTAAAGAGGCTATTCCGTCAACGGACCACATTAAACCTGCTCCACCGAACATTAAGGTTGCAGACAAGAGGCTTTTTGAACCTGTCTTTTTGTCCTTATTAAAAAGCCACAGAACAAAAAAGATTGCTGTAGCAATGTAAGTCATTATTAAGCACATAAACTATTCCTTTTTTAATCCAAGTTTTTTATTTTTTGAAGAAACAATGCTACCTGCCCCAACAATAATTGCCCATACAGCAGTAGTTAACAATGCCATTCCAACGCCCACAGTAGCCATTTCGTGAAGCATTACTGGAATAGCTTCAGCACTTTTCATTGCAGTTAAAAAAGGAGGAACCAGAATTACTTCTCCATGATAAATATGTTCTATAGCCAAAAGAAAACTTCCACCATAAAGCATTTTTTGAAGTAAACCAATTTTTTCTCTGATAATATTTATTTTTGTCTTTTTACTTTCTTCAATTATTGAATCACTGTTTTTTTTGAATGCAACAGCTTTTACCACTGTAACAACAATTGCCTCTGCCAACGGAATAGTAAAACATGCCATTTGAGCCCCCTACACATACAAATCATTTACTACAGTTTAATATGCAAAACAGGAATTTACCAACTAATTTTTATTAATAAGTCTTTTTTGTATTCTCTCTACCAGCTCGTTATCTACCCGATAGGATTCTTTCATTTTTTGAAGAGTTTTATTAAAAGTCCATTCATCCAGATTATTGTCACCAGTCATGTAATCAAAGCATTTTTGAGGATATTTTGCAGCAAGAGTCGCTATTGCCCATGCCACTCCCATTCTTGCGTAATAACCGGTAGACAAATCCAGTCTGTTCCATATCTCTATGACTCTGTCCACGTATTCATCACGCAGAAAATGACACATAAGCATAATTGCAACAACCCTTACTTCAAATTCTCTATGAGAAGTATAAAAAGGCTCAAGAGCAGATAATGTTTCTTCAGGATATTTTCTTGCAATTTTAAAAGTAGAACACAAGCTGTCATTTACCGACCAGTCATGAACTTTTGGGATAAAATCCTTCAAATACCCTAAAATCTTTTGAATATCGTCCTTGGCGTAACCGATTACAAACGCTTCTAAAGTCTCTTCTTCAAAAGTATCCATCGGGTTGTTCTGTAAAAACCATTCATAATCTTCCCGGGCAATTCTTTTTGCAATATTCCGTAAATCCGGTAATCTTACACCTAAAGAAGGCTTCCCGGTAGGATTCAGCTTGTTGTAAAAATCTGCATTATTTCCTGAAAGAGATTTTATTTCCTCTTTTATTTCATTTATGGTCATCTAATATCCATTTATTGTTTTTCAGGGGTTCCATCTGGATTACAGTATTCCCCATACTCGCAGCCTACATGTCTAACAATCATTTCATCCAGCAAAATCTTCTTTTTTCCTTGTTTTTTATAAAGCATCAGAGTTCCGTTTCCAGTTCCTCCATTCCATAACCTGTTATGACGCTTTTGTCCAAGAGGATCTTCATAATTTACCAGAAGCATATCCTTTTTTTCGCATTTTATACGTGTATCAAGGAGAGCTTTTCTTGTTTCCTGAATTACATGCCAGATAATTTCTGTCTCTGTTTCTTCACATTCAAAAAATGTTTTACTTCCTGTCCAGAATTTTGAAAAATTAAACTCGTAATCTTTCCCTTCGTACCAGATTTCTCCCAAAAGTTTACGATTCAAGTGAATACCAAACGCTACCGGGCAGCCTCCACCAATTTCAAAGGCAGTGTTATCCAGTCTCTTGTTCTGAGTTTTACTGTAAACATCCCAGGAACTAAGCCAAACCCATGGACTGGTAAAATTGCTTCCCCAGTTTTTATCTGCATAACCAAAGGACTCCTGTTCTTTTACGATATATTTTTTTCCATTTGCAGTTACAGTCCCTGAATACAAGGCCTTTATTCCCTGTGCGTGCCAATACATTTCAAAGGCTTTTAAGTTTCTAAAAAGAGAGCCTGCTCCATAACCAACGTTAAAAGTCACTACTTTTTTAACAGAAAGATTCCAGCTCATAGAACCAGCGTCACACATATACTCAGGATGTTCTGCACAATCCTTCTGACTTATATCAACCGAGCCACACATAGTAGTCTCTGTGCAGGCACAATCTTTTGCATGTAAAACAAATCCAGTTTTTTTATTAGCGCTTAATTTTACATCATCCCAGCCAATAAAACGGTGAAGCTGAGTTTTATCTTTACCCCACCATCCGGCTTTTACCATTAAGTAACTAGGTTTTTTGCCGCTAAGTTTATTTTCCTGCAATTGTCCTAAAACAGGCTCTTTTCCACCTAATGCAGGATTCACTGTAAAATATTCTATAAAAAAAGTTCTTTCTTCACCGGTATTCTCATCAATACCAGTAAAATTATGCCACCACCAGTCATAACCTTGTTTTCTAAATTTTCCTGTGAGCATAGGATAATTTCGTTTTAAATCGTACTTATTCATAAAAATATTTTACCTCTTATTAAAACACCGTGTTAGCGGCGAGCCAGGAATGGCGAGAATCTTAGTTTGAAAATGCACTGCGTTTTCAAACTAAAATACGTCGAGTCAAGGCACGCATACGCTTAAAGCCTTGACTTCGCCGTTTTTAGGGTTTGTAATAAACCCTAAATGATAAAAATTACATGGAAGTAATTTTTATCTTGCCTCTTATATAAATATACCAATAAAAAGAAAAAAGTAAAAAAAATTAAATAAAAAATAAGAAATATGTGGTCAAATATAATTTAATACTGTATATTTAAGATATAACCTAGGAGGTTCAAATGGTAATTGAATTAAACGCTAAAAACTTTGAACAGGAAGTCCTCAAAAGTGACAAACCTGTACTCGTTGATTTCTGGGCAAGCTGGTGCGGTCCATGTAAAATGGTATCTCCAGTAGTAGACGCACTTGCAGAAGAACATCCTGAATACAAATTCTGCAAAGTAAACGTAGATGATGAAGAAGAATTAGCAATTAAATTTGGAATCATGAGCATTCCAAGTCTTTTTATCTTTAAGAATGGCGAAAACGTTAAAAAATCAGTTGGCGCCCTTCCAAAAGAAGATATACTTGCACTTTTTAACTAAAAAAAACGCCCCCGAAAGCCAAACTTTACTGAAGTTTACTTCAATCGTTCCAGCCTTCGGGGACGTTTTACATCATTTCAAAAGGCATTTAACCTTTTACTTTTTTTTATTATCCAAAAATTGCACGAACCTTAGAAACCGATTCGCATGCAGAAAGTTTTTCGATAATATCTTCTGTTACTTTTCCGTCTACATCGATGAGGGCGTATGCAGCGTCACCACGGTTCTGATCAACCATGCCGGCAATATTCAATTTTGCTTCGCCCAAAACGCTTGTAAACTTAGCAATCATATTTGGAACATTCTTGTGGCTGATGCAAAGACGAGTTCCTCCGGCAGGAATAGCAGCATCCATGTAAGTCTTAGGGAAGTTTACTGAGTTAACAATATTTCCGTTTTCAAGGAAGTCCTTAAGTTCTTTAGCAGCCATTATAGCACAGTTGTCTTCTGCTTCTGGAGTAGAAGCTCCAAGGTGAGGAAGAACAATTACGCCCTGCTGGTTCAAAAGTTCTTCACTTGCAAAGTCTGTTACAAGGCAAGCAACTTTTCCACTCTTAATTGCTTCCAGCATATCTGCGTTATTTACTAGTCCACCACGAGCAATATTCAAAATGCGAACACCATCTTTCATAAGTTTAAGTGTGCTTGCATTAATCATACCCTTTGTATCGTTTGTCTGTGGAACGTGAATTGTAATGTAATCACAGTTTTTGTAGATATTTTCAAGAGTTTCTGAGTGCTGAACGTTGTGGTCAAGACTCCATGCAGCGTTGATAGAAAGAAATGGGTCGTAACCGATTACATTCATTCCAAGTTTGATTGCTGTATTAGCAACCATTGCACCAATTGCACCAAGACCGATTACACCAAGAGTCTTTCCCTTAAGTTCTGGACCAACAAACTGGCTCTTACCTTTTTCTGCCAAGTCAGGGATTTCATCACCTTTTCCTGCCAAACCGTTTACCCATGCATTTGCAGCAATTACAGGACGGCTAGCAAGCAAAAGACTAAGAATTACAAGTTCTTTTACAGCGTTTGCGTTAGCACCAGGAGTATTGAATACAACTACACCCTTTTCTGTAAGTTCAGGAATAGGAATATTGTTTACACCTGCACCTGCACGAGCAACTGCCTTTACATTGTCGCTCAATTCCATTGAGTGCATATCAGCAGAACGAACAAGGATTGCATCAGGATTATTGATTTCTGAAGCAATTTCGTAATTGTCGCGATCCAACTGGTTCAAACCACAGGCTGCGATTTTATTTAATGTTTGAATTTTGAATGACATATTATGCATTCTCCTTGGCAAATTTTTTCATAAAGTCTACAAGTGCTTTTACACCTTCGATGCTCATTGCGTTGTAGATAGAAGCGCGCATACCACCTACAAGGCGATGACCTTTAAGGTTTACAAGACCGGCTGCGGCAGCTTCTTTTACGAACTTGTCGTTGATTTCCTTTTCTTTTGCAAGAGCAGCTTTTTCAGCGTCTGTGCGGTCAGCTTCGTCTTTCTTGCTAGCAGCAGCAGTTTCTGCTGTAGAGTACTTTGTAAGGAATGGAACGTTCATCAAAGAACGGCTTCCCTTTTCTGCTGTTGCGTGATAGAAGTCACTTGTATCAAGGAAGTTATAAAGGTAATCAGCCTTAGCAACATTCAATTTGTTGATTCCAGCAGCACCACCGTTCTTTTCAATCCAGTGAAGAACTTTTCCAAGAACGTAGATTGTGTAGCATGGAGGAGTATTGTACATAGAACCGTTATCTGCGTGAGTTTTGTAGCAGAGCATTGTTGGTGTTCCTGGAAGACAAGCTTCTGGTTCACAAATCAAATCTTCGCGGATGATAACAAGAGTAACTCCGGCAGGAGCAAGGTTCTTCTGAGCACCTGCAAAAAGCAAACCGAATTTAGAAACATCAAGTTCTTCACTCAAAACACAAGAAGAAATATCAGCTACCAAAGGAATATTTCCTGTTTCAGGGATGTATTCGTAGTGAGTTCCCATGATTGTGTTGTTAAAACAGATGTAAGCGTAGTCGTAGTCGCCTTCGATTTTTTCTACTTTTGGGATATATGAATAGTTCTTGTCCTTGCTTGATGCGATAACATCAACAGCAACGCCAAGTTTTTTTGCTTCTGCGGCAGCTTTCTTTGCCCAAACACCAGTTTCGATGTAAGCAGCTTTCTTGTTCTTGATACCAAGGTTCTGTGCAACCATTGCAAACTGAGTAGAACCACCACCCTGTACAAAAAGAATCTTGTAGTTTTCTGGAACTTTCATCAATTTGCGAACCATTGCTTCTGCATCTTCAATGATTGGTTCGTAAGCCTTTGAACGGTGGCTCATTTCCATTACAGACTGACCAGTTCCATTATAATCCATCATTTCTGCAGCACATTCTTTAAGAACGTCTTCTGGCAGGCAGCTTGGCCCTGCACTAAAATTCCATACTCGACTCATTTATAACCCCTTAAATTATTTTTTTCTCTCTTATTTTCAGAGTTCCCGCCTTCGGCGGTCGCTACGTTCCGGGGTTCGCTATCCGCTCATCGTCCTCGCTCACGGTAGTTTCGATACGGTCACTTCGTGACCTACTCAACCACCGCTCTCTGCGGTCGACTAAAGCCCCTACACATCGCTAACTCACTATTTGTAACGCCAAAACTGGCGAAACATTTTCTATTTTTACGTCAGTCGGAATTCTTACTACCGCCCGGGTATAATTTACAATTCCTTTTATCCCCGCCTTTACAAGACGATCAGCCATTTTCTGAGCTTCGTTTTCTGCACAACACAGAATCGCATACTCAATTTTCTGCTGTGGAATCACACTCTCAATACGGCTTGCAGGATACAGCTCAAAAGTAGAACGCATAAGTTCAACTTTATTCAAACTGGAATCAAATCCTGCACAAACCTCAAAACCACTTTTATGAAAAATCTCTTCATCCAGAAGAGCCGCTCCCAATCGACCTAGCCCTACTATGCAGATTTTTTTCGGATTTATGTCTTCACATCCACCCAAAGACGAATCAGTGCCCAGTTCAAGGATTTTTTTTACTTCTTCCGTTAAAAAAGGCACATCATATCCGTTACTCACGCCATCAACAGCTTTTACATAGCGCAAATCATAACGAATCAAGGTATCTTTACACCCTAGAGCCTTACTGATTTCAAGGGATGTTATCCGCTTCTTTTTTTCACCTTCAAGCAGTTCTAAAAGAAGCATAAGACGTTTTTTAGTGTTTTTGGGTATTTCAGCCTTAATTTCGATCATTATAGGAAAATCCTTTCTTAGTAACAATTAATTTTTAGATTAAATTATTGTTTTTAGATCAAATTTAAGACAAATAGAGGTAAAATTCAAGTTTACTGTGAATTTTTTCACAATAAATAATATATAGAGCCCTACAACAAGTTTTTCATCACCAGACTACAACAAGAAGAAATTTTTTAAGGGTTAGTTCTAAACTCGTCATTTAACCTGTTAATTCTGTTTAGATGTTCCAGATAAAAATCCCTTATATCATTTTTTATAGTAAGACCACCTTGCAGCGACATATGATCTCCTCTGTACACCGGCATCACATACCATACACCCTTTTTATAATCATAAAAATTTTTATCTTCTGCAGAAATAAATTCTTTTGGTGAATAATCTGGAGCCAGCGCAGAAAGTGTATTTACAAGGCCGTCATTTTCACGCCATTCTCTCCCAAGAACAATTCCATCTGTTGTAGCTCCTTCAAAACGCCCCATCCGCCTTGAACTTCTCTTAAACAGATTTTCCATGATATCTTCCTGGGGCTCATAAGTTCCATCTTCCTGCTTCACAGTCGCTGTACAGGCAAAAGAATAATAATATGCATTTTTCAAAGTAGTAATCCAGCGATTCATTTCCCCTGCATTCTGAATATGCATATCGTAATCAGCAAAATCCATATCAAGCCTGCCATCTTTTTTGGGAGCATTAACTTTATCCATGGCTTTCTGCATCCTTGTTTTAGGTTCAGGATTTTCATCAGGTACATGATATGCAGAAGTCCCATTGTGAGGAGATGCCAGCGTTGTTAAAGAATATATCCAATCCCCCTTGCCTCCGGTAAAAAGCGGACTAATTGGCTCTCCTTGAGAGCATGCCTTTTCAGCTTCTGAACCTTCTGCCATAAGATGTGCCAAGAGACGAACTGTAACGCCCCCAAAAGAATGCCCTAAAAGATTGATCTTATTCTCGCTATTCCAAAGATGGATTAAAGGCTCCTTTGAAAAATCCTTTCCATAACGGCTATGCCCACACCTCAAAGAATGTTCCTTTCCGTAATCGGTCACAGTTCCCGTAAGCTGAGCATACAATTCACAGGCCCTGTCCCATGCACTCCCTTGAGGAGAAACAGATGCATCATAAGCCTTAAAACCTTGTTTTCGAAGAAATTTAATCAGCGATCCGTTTTTCATTCCCCAATAAGGAAAAATTTTATTAACGGCATCGTAGTGTCCCCAGCCAGAAAGCCCGTGTACAAAAACATATGTATAATTCGTTTTCCATCCGTTAGTTTGTTTTTTTAGTTCCCCGGATTCTGCATGAGATACAAAAACTGCCGTAATAAACAGCAATACCGCAAAGAATATCTTTCTTTTATTAAACAAAAAGTATTTCATAATTTTATGATAATAAAAAAACTGTGAATTGTAAAAAGTATTAAAAAAAAGAAAGCCCGACCGGTAAAAGAATGGGAAAACGGTCGGGCTTAATAAGGAGGACTATTTAATTACTGAGCAAAACGGCGGTTACCATTAAATGCAACGGCGATTCCACTCATCGGACGATTTGTGTCGTAGTAAGATACAACTTCGTCTGTAAACAACTTATCAAGCTTTTCTCTGTAAGCCATGATTTTACCAACATATCTTAATGTTGATGCCGGGGTGTTGTTAGCCCGAACTTTATTTGTACCTGCATTGTACATTGCCAAAGCAGTTACTTCGTTTCCTGCAACATTCAAGCAAAATCTCAAGTGGCTCATGCCATACTTTGCACTTACTGCAGGATCATAAAAATCATCTTCTTTTAATTGAGGGAAAGATCTGTTGTTCAACTGGAAGAGCCCTCTATCTATAGAAGCGTTTGTGTTCACATTCAATGCTTTTACATTGTATCTACTTTCTGTATAGGCTAATGCAAAAGCTAACGAAAGCGGAATGTTATTCTTTTCTGCTTCCTCAAGGATAGCTAAAGCGGTTTCTCGGCTACCAGTAACATGAAGGTAAAACCATTCTACTGCTGCTCGCGAAGCTGGCTGTCGATACAAAGATAAGCCGTCATCCCCCATATTTAATCTGGTGGAATTAAAACCAGCTTCTTCTATTAAAATGTTAAAATCAGCAACAACTTCATTTTCAATCTCTGTAGCGGCCTTTACCACAGGAATTGCGGGAGTTTTATTCTTAGCAGGAAGTACAATTGCAATTACGAGAGCAACCACAAGAAGCACACCGCAGAAGATTAATGAATTACGGCAAGAATTACGGAACTCAGAAGTTTCCATTCGTGTCATACTTATTAACTCCTTACGGATGTAATAATTGCATTTATAAAGATTTAAATCAAGAGAATTTTGTATATTTTTTTAGAAAATTTATCTTTTATTTTGCAAATAATGCGGTTTTTCGCATTTATTACAGTTTGTTACAGCTTTTAGTAATGGATTAAGTTTTTATCTATTCCTTTACCCATAAGTGCGTACTCTTCCAGAGCTTTTTTTTCTGCAAAATAAACATAGTGACCGTGCTTGATATTCATTTCGTTTATAAACCACTGGCCATAACTGTTTTCGTCAAAAGCAGAAGATGCATCTTTTACAAGCAACTCTTTTGCAAGGGCAAAACCAATGACACTCTCAGCATCCTTTATACGACGAGCGGTATGTACCATTGCAGCGATAAAAGAATCTGCCATGTCAGCATCTTCTAAATTCTTCTTTGCACTAGGAATAATAAAAGCAAAAATATGTTTTTCTTCAAGATTCTTAAGGAAGGTTCTTAATTCTGCAAGAAATTCTTCGTTATAAGCGCCAGGCTCCATCTCAACCATAGGCCAGTCCAGTGAAAGAGCGATAACCTTATTCTCTTCTTCAGAAATATTCTGTTCATTTATTTTTTTGCAATCAATAATTTTTAAATTATCCATACTGATTTCTGAATTATCAGCAATCAAAAACAATTTATTGTCTATAACTTTTACAAGTGGATCAAACTTCATTTTATTTCCTTCTTTAAACAAAAAAAGACCTTTTATAACAAAAGGCCTTCTTTCTCTGATACAGTTTGCAGTCTATTCAGTTAAAATCTTAATAACTTCTGCTTTATCCTGAGTATTCAAGATCTGACTTCTCTTATCAGCACTCTTGAACAAAAGGCTTACTTCAGCAAGGAACTGAAGATGTGGGCCAGTTTTGTTAACAGGTGACAAAGTCATGATAAAGATTCTACAAGGCTCCTGATCCAAAGAATCAAAGTCTACAGGATTATCAGAAATACCGATACAAGCAACAAGATCACTTACAGAATCAGTTTTACCGTGTGGAATTGCAATTCCGTGTTTCATACCTGTCGACATTTTACGTTCGCGGTCAAGAACACATTCACGGGCACCAGCTTTATCTGTAACCTTGCCTGCTTTTACAAGGATATCAAGCATTTCATCGATAATTTCTTCTTTTGTAGTTCCCTTCAAATGAAGGTTTACAGTATCAGTTGTTAATACAGTTCTCAAGTCCATAATTTTAGTTTATTCACGCATCAATATATTGTCAAGAAAAAAAATAACAAGAAAATTGAATTTGTTTATATAATTTTATTATATTTAGTGTAATATAAAGCCATGACAGAAATACAGAAATTTAAGAGTGATGTACAGCGTACAATCAAACATGAACGAGCCGACAATAACGGAAGATTTAACTCAGAAAGAGCAATTCAAAAAATCATAGAACTGTTTATTCGAACCAGCTCTGTTCCAGGGAATCTTTCAAGAGCTGTTGCATACTATTGGAAAGAATCCTATATCGACCAAAGTACAGAACCTCAAAACGAACCAACCGAAACAAACATTCAGAAACTCGGAGCCATGCTGTCTTTCTTAGAAGACGCAGACGAAGACGAAGAAGTTTTAACTCAAGAAGATTGGACAGAACTTTCTGATCTTGTAAACTACGAAGCAGAAGATTTACCAATCGAAATTCTTCAATCTTTAATGAGCAAAATCGTTAGTAAGGGAGTACTTTAATTGAACTACTTTTCCAGCTGCAGCCAGTGCCCTCGCCAGTGCAATGTCAATCGCCAGAACAACCAGAGCGGATTTTGCGGAGAAACAGACCAGTTAAAAATTGCCCTTGCCAGCCTTCACTTTGGAGAAGAACCTCTGGTAACCGTTCACGGAGGCAGCGGAACCATTTTTTTTAGCGGCTGCACCCTTCGATGCGCTTTTTGCCAGAATTATCAGATTTCCCAGGATGGAATGGGCGCTACTGTAAGCAAAGATGAGTTTATCCAGATTTGTTTACGACTGCAAAAAGCCGGCGCAGAAAACATAAACCTCGTTACCGGAAGCCACTTTATTCCTCTACTGGCAGAATATTTAAAAGCTGCAATTGAACAGGGAGTAACTATTCCTTTTTGCTGGAACAGTTCATCATATGAAAAAGTTGAAATGCTGGAACTATTAAAGCCATATGTTTCCATCTGGCTTCCTGATTTAAAAACATTAAACAAAAATCTTTCGGAAAAATTATTTGATGCCAAAGATTATCCGGAAACAGCAACAAAAGCCATAAGCTGGATGATACAAAATTTTCCATTAAAAATAAAAGAATGCCCCGCACCCAAAGATTACACCGATGCCAACAACGAACAATGGAAAAAAGGCGATTTAAAAGAAAAAATGACGCAGGGAGTTATCATTCGTCATCTATTTTTGCCCGGGAAATTTGAAGAAACAGCCCTTACCCTTGAATGGTTAAAGCAGAACGCTGACGGCAAGGCATGTATTTCCCTCATGAATCAGTACACCCCAGTACCTTTTAACGAAGAAAAAGAAAAGCTATCCTGCAGGAATAAAAAGCTTGCTTCAATAGAAAACCGCCTTGTTAATTCTGATGAGGACAGCGATTTACAGGACTTAATCGAAGCCTACGATTTTGACTACCTGTTCTACCAGGAGTTAACTGACGATACAAGCTGGCTTCCGGATTTTACAAGGTTCCAGCCATTCAGCAACAAGCTTGCAACTCCAATATGGCACTGGAAGCACGGTTTTAACACAAATATTTAGCAGGTCAAATATCCACTTATTAAAAAAATAATTGGACATCACTTACCGGTCGGTATATACTGTTTTTATGGAAACAGACAAATCGACTCAGGAAAATTCCACAGAATCTACCAGGGAACAAATTCTTGAATTAGCAACAAGACTTTTTTCCTCAAAAGGGTACGAAGCTGTAGGAATTCAAGAAATCGTAAATGAAGCCGGAATTACAAAACCAACTCTTTATTATTATTTTGGTTCCAAAAAGGGCCTTTTACAAAATATTATTTCCCAAAAATCAGATATATTTATTGCTTCATTAAAAAAAGCATCTGAATACCACCATGATTTTATTAAAGGTTTAACACAAATTTTAAGAGCAACAATTGATTTTGCAAAAAATGAACCTGACTTTTTTAGACTTCACTGCATATTGTCCTGGTCTCCTTCTACTTCAGAAGAAAGAGGCCTTTACGAACCTGTAATGCAAAACATTAAATCAATTTTTTCAGATTTTTTCACCCAGTCTGCCAACGAATTTGGAAACATGAAGGGCAACGAAAAACTCTACGCAACACTTTTTTACACAAATGTTCTTGCTGTTGCAACTCTTTCATCAGCAGACGAAACTTTCACTCAGGATTCCACTTTATACAAAATAATACACAGCTTTGTATATGGGGTAGCAAACGGCTAGTTTAGCCTTATAAATTATATATTTATGAACACTAAAAAAAATATCGTGTTATAATGGATACAATATGAGAAATCTTGAAAAATCAACAGGCGTCGCAATTCCTTTGGGCGCAATTTACACTACAAAAAAAGATGGAACTGTTATCGGAGAATTTACCGATCTTCCAGAAATTGCAAAATTCTGCAAAAAAGCAGATATGACACTTCTTCAGTTATTACCTGTTAACGACACAGGAACAGGCTCTTCTCCATACAGCGGACTATCTGCCTTTGCCCTGCACCCAATTTACATTGACATCAGAGCACTTCCTGAATTTGAAGCCATATATTCATCTGATAAATCTTTTGCAAAAGAATACGATCTCATGATTAAAAACTTTGGCTATGCTAAAGACAAACGTTACGATTACACAGGTATTCTTAATACAAAAACCAGTCTGTTGCTCCGTATTTACGAAACAACAGAAATCGCAAAAACAAAGACTCCATCTGTTGATTTGGAAAAATGGATTAAAAAGAATCCATGGATTGTAAACTATGCAGTTTATAAAAACTTAAAGTTTAAATACATGCAGGCTTCCTGGAAAGAATGGCCAAAAGAAGATACAGGGCTTTCAGAAAAAGAAATAAAAGCCCGCTGGGATGACGAATCACTTAAACAGGATCATCTTTTTTACGCATGGACACAGATGCGCGCTGCAGAACAGTTTAAAAAAGCAACTGACGCTGTAAAAAAAGCAGGAATTACCCTTAAAGGTGACATGCCAATTTTGATGAATGAGGACAGCTGTGACGCATGGGCATTACCAGGAATCTTTAATCACAACTTAAGAGCAGGTTCTCCTGTAGACGGCGAAAACCCAACCGGACAGAACTGGGGCTTCCCAACCTACAACTGGGAATACCTTAAAAAACATAAATACAACTGGTGGATTGATCGTCTTAAGAGTGCAGAACAATATTACGGGGCTTACCGTTTAGACCACATTCTTGGATTCTTTAGAATCTGGGCAATTCCTGCACGAGATACAACTGCCGTTTTAGGACACACTGTTCCTTATGTTGCTATAACACGAGACCAGTTACATGGAATTGGTTTTGACGACGCTAGAATTCGCTGGTTAAGTCAACCTCATGTTCCTACAGGAGCTATCGAAGACATCACCTGGAATCACCAGACAGCAACTGCAATCCTCAGCATGTTTATGAATAAAATAGATAACCAGGAATTGTGGCTATTTAAGGATTCTGTAACTGGAGACAAGGACTTTTTCGAAGCTGATTTTTCAAAATATTGCGAAGGAGACTCTGCTCAGCGCTCAAAAGAAGTTCTCAGCAAATACTGGCAGAATCGCTGTTTAATCGAAATTGAAAAAGATCAGTTTGTTCCTGTGTGGACATATTACACTTCTAACGCATGGAATTCTCTTAACGACGGAGAAAAAGAACGCCTTAGAGGATTAATTGGTCAGGCAGAAGCAAATCAGGATAAACTTTGGGAAACTCAGTCTGACGAAATTCTTTCTACCCTAACTAACTCAGTTGATATGGTTCCTTGTGGAGAAGACCTTGGAGCAAATCTTCCATGTCTACCAGGGGTAATGGATAAAAACGGAATTCTTGGCCTCAGAGTAATGAGATGGACCCGTCAATGGTCATTACCAGGAAAACCTTACATTCCTTTTGATCAGATTCCTTATTTGTCTGTAGCAACAACTTCTGTACATGACTCTACAACAACTCGTCAGTGGTGGGTAGAAGACCGGGAAGGCTCAAGTACCTTTGTCCGCACAAATCCTTGGGCATTCGGAATTGAAGGCTGGGATACACAAAAAATCGAACAGGTTGCATCTTCTCCGTTTACACCTCAAATTGCAGAGTGCTACCTCAAAGGTGTTGCTAAAACAAACAGCGTATGGTGCATTCACCCATTACAGGATTACCTTGCAATGGAACAGAAATACTGGCTTGCAGATCCAAATGCAGAACGGGTAAACGTTCCTGGTTCTGTAAACAGTTCAAACTGGACTTATCGCATGCCTTGTACCGTAGAAGAACTGGAAAAAGACAAGGATTTAATAGAAAAAATCAAAGGCATCGTTGCCATGCACAAATAGGAGTATCTATGAAAGTATCTTATAACGAGTTTCATGTTGGACGAAAAATTCGTGATATTTGTAAATTTGACGAAAGACTTTATTCATCAAGCGGAAATGTAGTCATCGGCAACATGACCGCCGTAAGAAAATTTGCTGAAAAGCTTAATGCCTACTTTGACCAGAAAGGGCAAAACAGCAAACGCATTTCTGCAGGAAGCTTAAATGCAATGGGACTTATCGACGAAGTTTTCCATTATGTCTGTATGCTCTACCGCAGAGATAAAAAAGGAGATGCCTTTAAAGAACTCCTCAATGCACTGGATAAAGAATACACAAAAGAAAAAATAGATTCTCTTTTACTGGAATTTAGTGAAGCTTTTCCTCCTGTAGAAGTTTATCAGGGAAAAATCACTGCAGAACAGTATCTTAATGCAGAAGCTATGGACGCTGGTACCGGTCTTATGAGATCAAACCGAGAACAGACACTTGAAGAACTCGTTTTACTTCATCTTGCAAACGAAAACCCAGCTTTTAAGCCATTCTCCGTTCTCTTTGACGACCTGGAATTACAAAAGAATCCTTTATACCAGAAAACCTGGGCTTCTATCCAGAAAACCTTCCAGAGCATGCCAAAATTCGGACCTTTTAACCACGATTTAATCAACATGCTCCGAGAGCCTGTCGTATTCAGTCCTAACAGCCTTAAAGGACAGCTTGATTACATCCGTCAGTACTGGGCAGATTTACTCGGTGACTGGCTCCGTCGCCTCTTACAGGGTATGGACATACTCACAGAAGAAGAAAAAATGTTTATGCGCTTTAATCCAATAAATGGAGGCGAAGTAAACATGGAGCCGTACAACTATGACGGCTTAATGAAAGAATACGAAAGATTTAGTCCTGACCGGGAATGGATGCCGTGTGTAGTACTTATGGCAAAGACTGTTCTTGTATGGCTGGACCAGCTTACAAAAAAATACGGCCGATCTATCACTCGACTGGATCAGATTCCAGATGAAGAATTAGATACCCTCCGGGACGAAGGCTTTACAGGTCTCTGGCTCATTGGTCTCTGGAGCCGTTCAAACGCTTCTAAGCGCATTAAGCAGCTCTGCGGAAATCCAGAAGCAGCAGCTTCTGCTTACTCTCTTTACGACTACAATATTGCAGAAAATATCGGTGGCTGGGACGCCCTTTCAAATCTTAGAACAAGATTATGGCAGCGAGGTATCCGCCTTGCTTCGGATATGGTTCCAAACCACACAGGTATGGACAGTCAGTGGGTTGTTAACCGACCAGAACTCTTTGTTCAGCGACGGGATCCTCCAAGTTCAAGTTATACATTTAATGGTGAAAACCTTTCCTGGGATCCAAATGTCGGCGTATGGCTTGAGGACCATTACTACAACCACTCAGACTGTTCAGTTGTATTTAAGCGCGTAGATTTCCGTAACGGAGATACCAGATATATTTACCACGGAAACGATGGTACCGGTATGCCTTGGAACGATACTGCACAGATTGACTTCTTAAATCCAGAAGCACGAGAAGCTGTAATGCAGGATATTCTTCATGTAGCAAGAAACTTCCCTATCATCCGTTTTGATGCAGCTATGGTTCTTGCTAAAAAATCAATTCGCCGATTGTGGTATCCAGAGCCAGGACACGGAGGAGATATTTACTCTCGCTCTGAATCTGCTCTTACAAACCAGGAATTTGAAGCTCGTATTCCAAACGAATTCTGGCGTGAAGTTGTTGACCGAGTTGCAAAAGAAGTTCCTGACACCCTCTTGCTTGCAGAAGCATTCTGGATGATGGAAGGCTACTTTGTCCGCACTCTTGGTATGCATCGTGTTTATAACTCTGCATTCATGAACATGCTCAAAAAAGAAGAAAACCAGAAATATCGTGACACAGTAAAGAATACTATTAAGTTCGATCCACAGATTCTTAAACGCTATGTAAACTTTATGAACAATCCAGACGAAGATACAGCGGTCGCTCAGTTTGGAAAAGACGATAAATACTTTGGTGTATGTACGCTCATGATTACAATGCCGGGGCTTCCTATGTTTGGACACGGACAGATAGAAGGTTTCACAGAAAAATATGGTATGGAATTTACAAAGGCATACAAAAACGAAACTCCAGACCAGAACCTTGTAAACCGCCACTGGCACGATATATTCCCAATCATGAAAAAACGCTACATCTTTGCAAATGTAGAAAACTTCCTGTTCTACGATGTTTGGGATAACGGCTCTGTTAACGAAAATATCTTTGCATATT
This sequence comes from uncultured Spirochaetaceae bacterium, assembly GCA_902797305.1. Taxonomy (GTDB): domain Bacteria; phylum Spirochaetota; class Spirochaetia; order Treponematales; family Treponemataceae; genus Treponema_D. Next base: position 43,028 of record CADBSK010000033.1, read on the forward strand.
CAAACAGCGCAGGAGATGAAAAAGCAGTTGTCTTCTATAACAATAAATACGAACGGGCACAGGGATGGATTAAACAGTCTTGTGAATACGCCGTAAAAATTGGAGAAGGCGAAAACCAGCATGTAGAAATGAGATCTAAGTCACTTTCAGAGGGGCTCGGACTTCATGCAGAAGACGACAAGTTTGTAGTATTTAGAGAACACCGCAGTGGATTGTGGTTTGTACGCCGCAGCCGCGAAATTTGCGAACGTGGTATGTTCATCGGCCTTAATGGATTTGAATACCAGGTATTAATGGACATCCATGAAGTATGCGATGGAGCAGATCATAAATATCAGATTTTGTGCGACACATTACAGGGACGAGGCTGTTACGATCTTGATACTGAATGGCAGGAGATCTGTTATCGAGAGCTCTATCAGACATTCAGCGCATTTGCAAACGCAATCATTCCTGATGTAAACCTGATGCTTAATCCTGCAACACCAGAAAAGCCAACAGCTGCTAAACTCAAAAAACAACTCAAGGAAGTTACAGATGGAGCTAAAGCAGCGGCCATATCTTTCTATGAACTTGCAAATAATTACGCTGGAACTGATGCAAAACTTCCAGATCCAGAAAAGCAGTTCAAGAATTGTGTAAAACTTTTGGAAAAGATTATTCTTACAAAAGTTGAATCAAAAGTTAAAAAGCCTGTAGAACCAGTTTCTGCTCTCAAAAAAGCAAAAGACGGTGTAAGCTTTATACAGACAGCCTTTGCAGCAAATGCAACTCTAGAAGACCTTTTAGTTTGCTATGCTTTAGTAAAAGAATACGCAGACCGGGGTCTCGCAGATCGCTGGGCTTTTGCACGTAAACTCCATGAATACTTTGGAGCTGCAGGTGCCTGCAAGTGCGACATGCGTCACGAATTAACAAAACTATTTGCACTAGCTACTGTTTCTGATGCAGATTCAATGAGCAAGGACCTTAAAAAGGCTGCTTATCAGATTGTTAAGCTCTTAACAGAGAGTCCAAAGGCTTACATTTTAAGTGGTGCAAACCGCTTTAATGACGTTGTATGGTTTAACAAAGAAGTTTGCGAATCATCTGTAATCAATTCAATTGTGCTTGCTTTGCTTGCAGAAAAAGACGAAGAATCAATTCTTAAAGAATTCTCTACTCTTGTAACTGCAATGAACGGTGCAGAATACAAGTGTGCAGAATTTATTAAACCTTTTGCTCCAAAAGAAACCAAAACAAAGGAATCAAAAGCAAAAGAACCTAAAAAAACAACAGGAACAAAGTCAAAAACTACAACTAAAGCTAAAAAATAGCATTTAGTTCCTGTAAAAAAAACATAAAGGCTATCCAAAGGTCGTAAGCAGTATTTAATCTTGCAAGACGACGCTTTGGATAGCCTTTTTATTTTGAAAAAAGAAATTCAAATTATGTTGTCAAATTGAACAGGGCAAACGCATTATATTTGACTTTGTATCAAAAATGGCGCGAAGGAGCAAACTGGCTTACAAAAACACTCGTTTTGTGCTGC
>CADBSK010000034.1 GCA_902797305.1 uncultured Spirochaetaceae bacterium
GCAGCACAAAACGAGTGTTTTTGTAAGCCAGTTTGCTCCTTCGCGCCATTTTTGATACAAAGTCAAATATAATGCGTTTGCCCTGTACTCTTCAATGATGACACTTGTTTTTCATTGTGCTATATTTTACAAAGGTTTTTTAACATTTGGAGCGTAAAAAATGACTTCTGAAATCAAATTTATAGAAGGCGGTGTATGTGCCGCTCAGGGTTTCACCGCAAACGGTGTATTATGTAAAATTAAGGCAAGCCGAACTACTAACGACACAGCCCTTATCTATTCTGAAAAACCATGTTCTGCTGCAGGCGTATTTACTCAGAACCGTGTAAAAGCCGAAAGCGTAAAATTAAGCAAAAAGAATATTTCAAACGGCCGCATTCAGGCTGTAATAGCAAACTCTGGAAACGCAAACTGCTGTACAGGTGAACAGGGAGCTTCTGTTGCACGCAAAATGGCAGAACTTGCCGCAAATGCAACCGGCTGCTCTGCTGATGATGTAATCGTTTGTTCAACAGGTGTAATCGGAGCTCAGTTGCCAGTAGAAAAAATCGAAGCAAAAATCGACGAACTTGCAAAAGGTCTTTCAAAAGAAGGCCACAAAGAAGCACGCATTGCCATAATGACAACAGATACTAAGTACAAAGAATGTGCCGTTCAGTTCACAGTTGGTGGAAAGCTCTGCAAAATGGGAACAATGTGTAAAGGTTCAGGAATGATTCACATTAACCTTGGAACAATGCTTTCATTCATAACTACAGACTGTGCAATCAGCCCTGCAATGATTGAAAAAGCTCTCCGGGAATCAATCAAAGGAACTTATAACTGCGTAAGTGTCGACGGAGATACTTCTACCAACGACACCCTCGTATTACTTGCTAATGGAATGGCAGGAAACCCAGAAATCACTTCCGAAGGTGCTGACTTTGACGCTTTTCTTGCCGCATTGAACAAACTCAATCGCGTAATGGCTATGAAAATCGCTGCAGACGGCGAAGGCGCAACCCGCCTGGTACAGTGTACTGTAAATGGTGCAAAAACTGTGGAAGATGCCAGAGGTCTTGCAAAAGAAGTTATCTCTTCAAGTCTTGTAAAAGCTGCAATGTTCGGAGCAGATGCTAACTTTGGTCGCTTTTTATGTGCAATGGGTTACAGTGGAATCGATTTTGATCCGGAAAAAACAAATATCTGGTTCACAAGCAAGAGCAATGCAAAACGATATTTTGAAGATAACGACAATTTTGAAGTTCACGGAGAAAACAGCGTAAAAGTTTATGAAAACGGTGTTCCTCTTGAATTTGACGAAGACCTTGCTAAAAAAATAATGAGTGAAGAAGCCGTAGAAATTCTTGTTCAATGCGGTGACGGACAGGCAAGCGGAACTGCATGGGGATGCGATTTAACTTACGACTATGTAAAAATCAACGGTGATTACCGTACATAATAAATAGGATTTTTGAGGACAATATGACTAACGATTCAGAAAATGTAAATCTAACCACAGAGCAGTGGTCAAATGTTTTAGTTGAAGCATTACCATATTTTAAAAACTGGTGCGGTAAAGTTGTTGTTGTAAAATACGGCGGAAACGCAATGCTTAACGAAGAGTTGAAGCAGGCCGTTATGGAAGACATTGTTCTTTTAAGCACAATCGGTATTAAGGTAGTCCTGGTTCATGGTGGTGGACCAGAAATCAACCATATGCTGGAGCGCGTAGGTAAAGAAAGCAAGTTCGTAGATGGATTACGCTATACCGATGCAGAAACCATGGAAATCGTACAGATGGTTTTAACCGGAAAACTCAACAAAGATATTGTTGGTATTCTTTTACAGAAAGGTGGAAAAGCTGTCGGCTTGAGCGGTGTAGACTCAGGTTTAATTAGAGCAAAAAAAACAGACAAAGACTTGGGATTTGTAGGTGAAGTAACAGATATCAATCCAGAAATCGTTACATCCCTTTTGGACAAAGGCTTTATTCCTGTTATATCTACTGTTGCCCTGGGAGAACAGGGAGATTCTGCAAGATACAACATCAATGCAGACACTGCCGCAGCAAAAATCGCAGTTGCACTTAAAGCAGAAAAATTTGTTCAGTTAACAAATGTTCCTGGTGTTTTACGCAACATAGATGACCCATCAACTTTGATCAAACGAATCGAAAAAACTGCTTTAGGTTCACTTAAGGCAACAGGCATCATCGCCGGCGGAATGATTCCAAAAATTGACTGTTGTCTTACAGCTCTTGAAGGCGGTGTTCCTAGAACCCATATCATCGATGGCCGTGTTCCACATTCTCTTTTAATTGAAATGTTCTCTGACCGCGGTATCGGTACAATGATTTACTAAAACTATTTTTTAAGGAATATATATGTTAGATTCTATCTTGGATAAAATTGACGGAATCGTATGGGGAATACCAACTATTGTACTCATCATCATCACTGGTCTCATCTTGACGATTCGCACAAAGGGTATTCAGTTTACTAAAACTGGACGAGCTTTTAAGCAGATTTTCATCAAAAACGAAGGCGATGGAGAACTTTCGGGATTCTCTGCTTTGTGTACTGCACTTTCTGCTACAATCGGAACAGGTAACATCGTAGGTGTTGCTACTGCAATCGCAAGCGGCGGTCCTGGTGCCCTTTTCTGGATGTGGATTGCTGCTATCCTTGGAACTGCAACAAAATTTGCAGAATGTATGCTTGCAATCAAATATCGTGAAGTAAAAGAAGACGGTCACGTTCTTGGAGGACCTTTCTACACAATCGAAAAAGGTATGGGCTCTAAGTGGAAGTGGCTTGCAATTCTTTTTGCAATATTTGGCGTATTAGCAGGTCTCCTCGGAATCGGTACAATGACTCAGATAAATGGTATCACAAGTGCCGTAAACATGGCTTTTGATCCATCATCAAGCCATATCGCCTTTACAATTGGAGAAACCAATTATACCTGGGCCACAGTAATCGGAGGAGCAGTAGTTACTTTATTTGCCGCTCTCGTAATTATCGGTGGGCTAAAAAGAATTTCTAAAGTTGCAGAAAAAGTAGTTCCTGCAATGGCATTCATTTATGTATTCCTTGGTTTATCTGTTCTTATCATGAATGCAACTAGAATTCCTGCCGCATTTGCACTTATTTTTAAGTCTGCATTTGGATTTAAAGCAATAGCAGGTGGTGCAATCGGATGGACTGTTAAACAGATTACTGAATCAATGCAAAAAGGTATCGCTCGCGGTATATTCTCAAACGAAGCAGGTCTCGGTTCTGCACCAATTGCTGCAGCTCCTGTACAAACAAAAGAACCTGTTGAACAGGGACTTGTAAACATGACAGGAACAATCATCGATACCCTTATCGTTTGTACAATGACAGGTCTTGGAATTGTAATCGCACTCTGCAATCCATCATTTGAAGGTGCAGGCAAAAAAGGCGTAGAACTTACCGCTGCAGCCCTTTCTTTTGATTTGGGAGGTGATGGTATTTCCGTTCAATTCCTTCTTATGATTTGTCTTGCATTCTTTGCTTTTACAACTATTCTTGGATGGGATTACTACTCAGAAAAATGTCTTGAATATCTTACAAATGGTCATATGAAATTTGTAATGATTTACCGAATTATATACATTATCGCAATTGCAATCGGACCTTACTTTACAGTTAATGCAGTATTTACAATTGCAGATATCACAAACGGTTTGATGGCAATTCCTAACTGTGTATCTCTTATTGTATTAAGTGGAGTCGTTGCAGCCGAAACAAAAAGTTACTTTGAAAGATTTCCAAAGATTAATGCTGCTTAAAAATCAGAATTAATTTTTTGATAAATCTTTAAGCACTTGCCCAGCAATGATTAGCCCTGCCACAGATGGCACAAAGGCTACACTTGCAGGTGCAAGTGCATTTCCTTTTTTTTCTGCAACAAGTTTTTCTTCATCTGTCAAAGCAAGTTCAACAGGCTTTTCTTTTGAATAAACAACCTTGACGTTGCTGATACCACGTTTTTTACATTCCTGTCGGACGACCCTTGCCAAAGGACAAACGCTCGTCTGACTAATATCACAAACTTCAAACATTGTAGGATCAAGTTTATTCCCCGCACCCATACTTGATATGACTGGTACACCCGCTTTTTTGCTCTGTTCGATTATTAAAAGTTTAGCCGATACTGTATCTACCGCGTCTACAACATAATCATATCGGGTAAAATCAATATCATCTTTATTTTCTGGAAGATAGAAGCATTTATAGGCATTTACCTTACAATCCGGATTTATATCCAGAATACGCTCTTTCATTACATCTACTTTATAGCGTCCTACAGTGCTTGTAAGAGCTACAATCTGACGATTTATATTTGTCTCACTAATGGTATCCATATCGACGATATCGATAGTTCCAATACCACTGCGGGCAAGAGCTTCTACAGTAAATCCTCCTACACCTCCAACTCCAAAAACAATCACTCTTGCAGATGCAAAAGTTTCCATGGCTTTAGAGCCAAACATATTACGGGTACGGGTAAAACGATCCATATGCAGATTAATTATCGCTAAACAATGGAGTAGAAAGGTAGCGGTCTCCTGAATCAGGAAGAAGAACTACAATTGTCTTTCCTTTGTTTTCTGGTCTTTCTGCAAGAATTTTTGCAGCTTTAAGTGCGGCACCACTTGAGATTCCTACAAGAATACCTTCTGAATGGGCAAAAGCACGACCTTCTGCAAATGCATCATCATTTTCAATAGCAATAACTTCGTCATATACATTTGTATTCAAAGCCTTTGGAACAAAGCCTGCACCAATTCCCTGAATTTTATGAGGACCAGCCTGACCCTTAGAAAGTACAGGGCTTGTAGCAGGTTCAACAGCAACAACCTTTACAGCAGGATTCTGTTCTTTAAGATATTCCCCTACACCTGTAATTGTTCCACCAGTACCAACACCGGCAACAAAGATATCTACTTTACCGTCTGTCTGTTTCCAGATTTCCGGACCTGTTGTTTTTTTATGAATTGCAGGATTTGCAGGATTTTCAAACTGACCTGGAATAATTGAATTAGGAATTGACTTATGCAATTCTTCTGCCTTTTCAATTGCTCCCTTCATTCCTTTTGAACCGTCTGTAAGAACAATTTCTGCACCATAAGCTTTAAGAAGATTGCGTCGTTCAACGCTCATTGTTTCTGGCAATGTTAAAATTGCGCGATACCCCTTTGCAGCAGCAACAGCAGCTAATCCAATACCAGTATTTCCAGAAGTAGGTTCAATAATTGTAGCACCTGGCTTTAAAATTCCCTTTGCTTCTGCATCTTCAATCATATTTAAAGCAACACGATCTTTTACACTTCCAGCCGGATTCAAATATTCAAGTTTTGCAATGATTGTTACATCTTTAATTCCGGCTTTTTTTGCATAACCATTAAGTTGTAAAACTGGTGTTCCGCCGATCAATTCCAAAGAACTCTGTTTAATATCGCTCATATAATCCTCCACAAACAAAGTTATATAAAACTTGCTTATTGTAATTCATTTTCGTTCTTATTGAAAGAACTTATATTCCTAGTTAACTACTAGGTTATAAATACATTAACTGTTATTACCTACTATGTCAATAGGTTTTTAATAAAAATAATTTTTCCTCTTATTTATTTTTATCTCTCTGTCTACACAAAACACTTGCAATTCATTATTCTATAGTAAGTAATTGATTATCTGGCAGTTTTGCTCAAGGGAGATACTATGAAAAAGCAGATTGTAAACAACTATGGAAGTTTTGATTTAACATTCGTAAAGGGAAAAGGTTCCACTCTTACAGCCGCAAATGGAAGAAAATACATCGATTTTATTTCTGGAATCGGAGTAAATTGTCTTGGCCACAACTATAAACCTTTAGTAAAAGCAATCTCAAAACAGGCAAAAGAAGAAATTCATATTTCTAATTACTATTTTTCTGATGAAGGAATCAACTTTGCCACAGAACTTTTAAAACGAACAGGCTTTGAACACGGTTACTTTGGTAACTCTGGAGCAGAAGCCAATGAAGCTGCAATCAAATTAGCCAGAAAATACGGTTACCTTACAGGGGGAGAAAAAAAGCACACAATCATTACTCTGGAGTCTTCTTTTCATGGAAGAACTCTTGCTACCCTTACAGCAACCGGACAGGATAAATTCCATCCTGATTGTTTTGCTCCATATCCTCAAGGATTTAAGACAATTAAACCAAACGACTTTGAAGCGCTCAAAACCTGCTTTACAGAAGATGTTGCAGCTATTCTCGTTGAATGTGTACAGGGAGAAGGCGGAGTAAACTTAATCGATAAGGAATGGGCTAAGGCAGTTCATGATGCAGCCCATAAAGCTGGAGCTTTAGTAATGGCTGATGAAGTTCAGACTGGAGTGGGAAGAACTGGTACATACCTTGCAAGCGAATGGCTTGGGCTTGAACCAGATGTTGTTACAATGGCAAAGGGAATCGCAGGTGGGGTTCCAATGGGAGCATGTCTTTTCAGAGGAAAAGCAGCAGATGTATTTGTAGCAGGAGACCACCAGTCTACATTTGCCGGAAACCCATTAGCATGTGCTGCAGGACTTGTCGTTCTAAAAACAATGACTCCAGACTTTTTGGAACAGGTTGTTCAAAAAGGTGATTATATCAGAAATCAGATTAAAAGCTGGAACCTGCCTATTGTAAAAGATGTTCGCGGTAAGGGGCTGATGATTGGAACACAAATCGATACAAGTGTAAAACCTTTTGATATAGAAGTAAAATGTCTTGACCAGGGACTTTGTACGACAACAGCCGGAAAAGATGTAGTAAGATTCTTACCTCCATTGAATATTTCTTACAAAGAAATCGATGCAGGACTTGCAATCTATAAAAAGGTTCTTCAGGAATTCTGTAAATAGGTGTTTTTATGCAAAAGCTACTTTCACAATTATTACCGTCTTTCAGCCATACACTGGTTGCCCTGGACGGTTCAAAAACTATAACAGAAAACGATGTTGCAAATATACGAATTACTAACCTCGCATTTGATTCGAGACAGGTAAAAGAAGGAACTTTATTCTTTGCTTTACCAGGAACACACATCGACGGAAATACATTCATTCCTCAGGCAATAGAAAACGGAGCTAATGCAATCGTATACCAGGGTGAATTAACAAAAGAAACCCAGGAACTTGCTGCAAAAGCCGTAATTAAACGCCAGCTGAATAATGCACTTTCTGACAATAATTCAAACACTTCGGATAACTCTTATAGCGGAGTACTGCCTGCTTTTATAAAAGTAAGCGATTCTCGTTTTGTTATGTCTCCGGTAGCTGATGCATTTTATGATTCACCTTCTAAAAGACTTATTGTAATTGGTGTTACAGGAACAGAAGGTAAATCAAGTACCGTTAGTTTTATCTGGCAGTTATTAAAATTGTGCGGAAAGAAAGCCGGATTTTTTTCTACAGTAGAATACTCTTACGGCGAGGACGCACTTCCTAACCTGGAACATCAGACAACCCCTGAAGCGCCTATCGTTCAGTACCATTTAAATCAAATGCTTGAACATGGCTGTCAGTATGCAGTTGTAGAATCAAGCAGTCACGGATTAAGTCCAAAGCTTAACCGCCTGGGAAATGTTCTCTTTGACTGCGGTGTTTTTATGAATGTAACTCTTGAGCATCTTGAATTCCACAAAAACTTTGAAACTTACAGAAACGATAAAGCCAATTTGTTCAGAGCCCTTGATAAACACGACCATGTAAAAACAATCGCAGGTGTTACAAAACGAATTCCTTCAATTGGAATCGTCAATCTTGAAGACCCTAACGCAGAATTCTTTATCTCTTCAACAAAAAAACACGTTTACGGTTTTACTACTCTCGGAAAGGCAGGCAAAGCAGCAGCAGAAACAGGTCTCAACGCAATTCCGCTCCCTGCAATACCTGAAAACATGAGATATATGACCGCAACAAATATTGCATCTGCACGATATGGACTTGATTTTGATCTTGAAACAGACGGACAGAATGCAGCATACCCTTCTAATTTTGATCCGGTATTACCTCGACAGCACAAACACATAAACGTAAACGCTAAGCTTCCTGGTGCATTTAATGCATATAACCTGATGGCTGCTGTTACAGCTGTATCCAGCGTTACTGAGATGGATTTTGAAGAAATTTGTTCACATATTTCTGAGCTTAAACCAATTAAAGGTCGTATGACAGTAATCGATCAAGGTCAGCCTTTTGAACTTGTTATCGACTACGCCCACACTCCTTCTAGTTTTGAAACAATTTTTCCACCGCTAAAAAAGAGATGTGCCGGAAGAATGTTTGCCCTATTTGGTAGTGGTGGAGAGAGAGATCTTACTAAACGACCTCTACAGGGCCAGATTGCCGCAAAATTCTGCAATTATGTAATTCTTGCAGACGAAGATCCTAGAGGAGAAGATCCAGTCACACTTTTAAAAGACATTGCAAAGGGAGCCGAAAAAGAAGGCAAAAAAATGGATGAAAATCTGTTTATTATCCATGACAGAAAACAAGCCATTCGCCAGACCTTTAAAATGGCCCAGAAGGGGGACATCGTTCTTTTACTGGGGAAAAGTCACGAAAACAGCATAATTTACAAAGATTACGTAATGCCATACGACGAAATTTCAGAGGCAAAAAAGGCCCTTTCTGAACTTGGCTACAACAACTAACTAAAAACAAAGAGGAATAAAATGACAATCGCAGTTATTTATGGAGGACGCAGCGGAGAGCACGAAATTTCTTTAATTTCTGCTGCAGCAATTACCCGTGGTATTTCTAAAGCAAATAAAGTACTTTTAATCGGTATTACAAAGGAAGGTACCTGGTATTTACAGCCAGAAGATGAATACAATCGTATCTGTAATGACACTTCAAGCGCGCTTACCATTACACAGGATCCAGATAATCAGGTTTTTATTTCTCCAGCCGGTAAAAAAAATTGCTTTAGAACTCCAAAACAAACACTTACTGTAGATGTTGTATTTCCTGCTTTGCACGGTACTTATGGTGAAGACGGCACTATTCAGGGTCTGCTTGACATGGCTGATATTCCTTATGTTGGATGTGGCACAATGTCCAGTTCTTTAACAATGGACAAAGAAAAAACTAAACAGGTTTTGCAGGCTGTAGGTATTCCTGTTGTTCCATATGTATGTATGAAACGAACTGATATGATGGATTCCCGTCGCTACGATCAGGTATTTGAAAATGCAATCAGCACACTGGGTTTCCCTCTTTTTGTAAAACCATGCTGTGCAGGGTCTTCTAACGGGGCAAATAAGGCAACCAACGCAAAAGAACTTTCCTTTGCTCTCATGGAAGCCTTTAGCTGGGATGACAAGGTTCTTATCGAAAAATCTATTAATGCACGGGAAATCGAATGTTCTGTAACAGGAAACTCAACAACCGCAGATCCAAATAATATCGACGAAGTTGTAACCGCTTATATTCCAGGAGAAATTCTTCCTACTCATGTCTTCTACGATTTTGACGCTAAATACAACGATCCAAATGGAGCAAGACTTGCAATTCCTGCAGAAATAAAAGAAGAAACTCTTGAAAAAATTCGTACAATCGCTGTTAAGGCTTACTGTGCATTAGATGCCTCAGGATTAAGTCGTGTAGACTTTTTCATTGATAAAGACACAAATCAGATATATTTTAATGAAATTAACACTCTTCCTGGTTTTACCCCTATTAGCATGTTTCCTAAGATGTGCCAGGAAGCAGGACTTGATTTTGAAGAATTAACAAATCTTTTAATCAACGAAGCTGTTTTACGCTACAACGCACGTGCTAAACTTCAGACCTCAAGATAAAGATTCAGAATAAGGATTTTTTTATGCATAGTTTTAAGAAAGGTTGTACTTTTAATTCGTTAGAAGATATAAAAGATAAAAAGATTACCGTAATGGGACTTGGCCTTAACGGTGGTGGCGAAGCTTGCGTTCGATTCTTCTTAAATCATGGAGCTTATGTCACTGTAACCGACATGAAAACTGCCGAACAGCTTAAACCAACTATCGACCGTCTTGAAAACGATGCAAATCTTGATACAAGCCGACTGACATATGTATTAGGCGAACACCGAATCGAAGATTTTAAAAACGCTGACTGCGTAATTAAAAATCCTGGTGTCAAAATTGAAGGAAATAAATTCCTTTCTTGTGCCAAAAACATCGAAAGCGATATAAGCATTTTTCTTCATTTTACAAAAGCACCAATTATTGCAGTAACAGGAAGCAAAGGAAAATCTTCTACCGTTAGCGCAATCAACTACGGCTTAAATCAGGCCGGATATAAAGCATTCTTAGGCGGAAATATTACTGTAAGTCCCCTTACCTTTTTAGAACAAACAACCGAAGAAACTCCTGTCGTTCTTGAACTATCCAGCTGGCAGCTCGCAGACTTACGAGGTCGAGGTGCCTTAAAGCCGCACATCAGCATCATCACAAAGATTGTTCCTGATCACCAGAACTGGTACGGCAATATGGAAGACTATGTTGCAGATAAAAGACTAATATATGCAGACCAGACAAAAGGCGAATACACAATCGTAGACTATGACGGTGATGAAACAGGTACAGGACCTAAAAAAGGTGGTACGTGGGGTGATTTTTTTGCAAAGGAAACAAAAGGTACCGTATTAAGATACAGCCGTACAAAGCCAGATTTGTTAAAAGGTTTTTACGGAGTCTGGCAGGAGACTGACCAGAAAGGAAATACTGTCGGCATGGTATTACTACCCGGAATGGACAGTCCTGAACAAATCATGGGCGAACTCAGCGTTCCTGGTTCCCACATGAAAACCAATGCATTGAATGCAGCCTTAGTACTTTTTTTAATGCAAGTTGAATCTGATAAAATTATAAAAATTCTCCAATCCTGGTCTGGAATTGACCACAGACTTCAGTTCTTCCACAGTTATAAAAACAATAAATTTTATAACGACAGCTGTGCAACCGTTCCAGAAGCTGCATCTTGTGCAAGTCAATCATTTGGTAAACCTGTTATTCTTGCAACTGGAGGAACCGACAAGGGGCTGTCATTTGAACCCCTTATTAAAACATTAACCAGCGACGGAAAAGACGGAACAATTCTTCCATCAAAAATATTTTTACTTGCAGGGACAGGAACTGACAAACTGACTCCTAGTCTTGACAGCAAAGGTATCAGCTACGAGGGGCCTTTTGATTCTCTGGATAAAATGCTTCATTCAATAAAAAATTACCTGGATTCTTGTAATATTTCGGATCAGATAATTGTTTTTAGTCCGGGAGCAACAAGTTTTGGAATGTTTGCAAATGAGTTTGACCGGGGAAACAAATTTATGAATGGAGTAAAAGAACTTTTTGAAAACTAAGCATCGATTTTCTACTCAATTTTTTTTACTGATTATTCTTTTTTTTAGTTTCAATGCCAGCGCAAAAGAAACAAAGATACCTTTTAAAAAGTGGTGGATTCCACAAGGTATTGAAATTTTTAAGAAAGCATACCCTGATATCCAGTTTATTCCAACCTACGACAAAGAAGCTGAAGACTGGCTGGTAACCATAATAGTTTGTGACGCAAAAAATCCTCAAAAGAAACACCAAGAGGATTTATACTGGTGCGATTCAAAGTTTTTACCAAAAGATAAACTTGACCAGAAAGACAATTATCGGCCACTTTTATACAATTACAGTTTTACCGTTCCCGACCCTAATACCTTTACAGAGCAGGATATACAACTTATAAAAGAATTTACAGACAGAGATAATCGAAAAAACAGCCCGATTGATCCACCTTTCTTTTATGATTTAGTGTACGATTGCACTAACCGGGAATCCACTGAACGACATATAGTTTCTATTCCTTTTTTGACTTTAAACATTAATGTTCATGAAAGAATCAAAGAACCCTTAGAAAGAGTCTCAAAAAAAATAATGGCTCTACCCCGTGATGAAGAAATGACAAAATTTCTTTCTACTCTTACAAGGACCGACGGATACGCCTGGAGAACAGTACGGGATACTCAAAGCAGATCTTTTCATAGCAGAGGTCTTGCAATAGATATTCTTCCAAAAAATTATTATCAAAGGATTATTTACTGGAGCTGGCAAAAACAGTTAAGACCTGACGACTGGTATATGACAGAAATATCTAAGCGATGGGCTCCCCCAAAAAAAGTAATAGAAATATTTAAGGAAGAAGGATTTATCTGGGGCGGTACCTGGATTGTCTGGGACAACATGCATTTTGAATACCATCCGGAATTGCTGGTAGATTAAATAATCAAGCAAATCATTTGCCAGAAACCAAGCGACGTCGCTCTTCTCTCTTCTGACGATTTACTTCAGCTTTTTTAGAGGAATCTTTGATTATTTTGTACGCCTGCATTGCCTGTTTTCCAGATATAACTACACATGTATGTACATTCATATCCAACCTCCTAGTCTGAATATAAAAGATTTTTTAATAAAAGTAAAGGAAAAACTCTTGACAGTGTCAAACGTTTTGACAGTAATTGACAATTTGTTATCCGTTGATTCTGTGATATTCCTGCTTTTGAGCGTACATAATACTGTCTACATGCTCTACAGCCTGTTCTAAAGTTAACGGTGAGGTTGCAGGAACACTGTAAGTACCAACACTAGCCGAAAGATTATATGGCAAATGCATTACAGATGTTTTCTGGAAAAGTCGTTCCTTTATTTTTGAGCAATAATCTTCTCCATTATAGTTATGACTGTTTCCCACAACTAAAAATTCATCACCACCATACCGAATGCATAGCCAGTTTTTTGGAACAGTTTCTAATACGGCAGCACTTACTGTTTTTACAGCAAGGTCTCCATGCAAATGTCCAAACTGATCATTTATATGCTTCATTTTGTTAATATCAACAAAGAAAAGAACCGTAGTAAGACCATTTTTTTTATTCGAAGCATAAAAAGGCTTTGCAAGTTTTTCAAGTCCGATACGATTCAACATTCCAGAAAGAGCATCGTTAGTAGAAAGCTTTAAATACTGCTGGCTCATCTGCTTGTACATGTTGCGCTTTCTAAAATGTTCTATACTTGTTCCAAAATTTCGGGACCAGCGATATCCGTATTTATTTTCGATGAGAGAAAGATTATTCTTTGTAACAAAATATCCATGTACATAAGAATGATGATATATCGGAAGGAACAGGAATATATTACTACCTTCACTCTTCATCTTATTTGGAATCAGATTTCTGGTACTGATCATTTCTCTAGGATATTTTTTTCCATCTTGAATTGAACAAATCGATTGTACCTGAGCCCCATAACTCAAGTTTAGCGGAAGATTTTCTACAGAGTTAATTAAAATAGAAGACCAGTCAGATTTGAGAAAAATACAAAAATCAGAACCTTCAAATTCGTGTGACTTATTAAAATAACTTTCGATATTAGTCAAAAGAGAAAAAACATCTTCTGCTTCTGTAAAAATTTCCTCGATATTGTTCAATTGAGAATTGAAACTGGAGCTTTTGCTGTAAATTTCAAGCATATCAAGAGACAAAGAAGAAATATCAGGCTGACTTTGAGAAGAACACCCGCAGGATTCCCTATAGATTGGTTCACTTTTAATTTTTATGTTCTGACCATAAGTGGTCTGATCCAAAAGATGATTAAGAGCTGCGTAGCCCGCTTCTTCCGTGCTGTTTTTTATGGTAGTTAGCGAAGGGGAAGAAACCCTTGCAAAAGCCCAATCATCATAACCTACAACCTTCAAATCCTCAGGAACCTTAATGTTGTTTTCTTTTGCAACTTTTAATAAAGCCAATGCTACTTCATCATTAACGCATACAAAAACTTCAGGAAACTTTTTACCCTGTTTTACATAATCGGTAAAAAATTTATACGCACAATTGTAATCGCTTGATTCAATCGTATGAATATCTTCCATTGGAACTTTTATCTCATTTTCCTGGATAACAGTTCTAAACGCTTTGTAGCGCTCTGCCATATCTATAAAAGTCTCTTTTCCAGATATATATGCAAAGGATTTACAATTGTGAAATTTAACCATATGAGTCAAAAGCTCATACATACCGGTATAGTTATCAATTTTTATACAGTCTAAATCAGGCAATGCTTTGTTAACACAAATCACAGGCTTACCAGATTTTAAGATTTTCTGTCGTTCTTTTTCCAAAACACGAGCGTTATTAATTAAGTCGGCAAAAAGAACAATGCCGTCAAAATCTTCATAATTTATCAGATTAAAAACAGAAAAGCCGGTATAGTTTATAAAACCTGAGTATTCGGTATAGTCGTAAGAATTAAAAACATATAAATCAATATCCCTGTTCTCTGAAGCACGCTGCATTCCATTTAGGAAAGCTTTTACAAAAGTTGTGTTCCAGCCACACATCAGTACAGCAATCTTGCGTTTCAAGTCTTCCTCCTGACCCATTTAAAATATTTTAACACGAATATCCGCTGATGTACACAAAACCTTTTTGTTGGCCCAGGCTATTTTAATTTTTTCATTTATCTAGTAATGTAATAACACTATGGAAAAAACCGTTTATATTTTTGGCCACAAAAATCCTGATACCGACTCTGCTGTTGCAGCAACAGCATATGCAAAATTAAAGCAATTACAAGGTTTTGAAAATTTTAAAGCCGCCCGGGCAGGACATTTTAATCCTCAAACCGATTATATCTATAAAAAATTTAATGTAACCTCACCTAAATACATCTCAAATCTAACCCCAAAAGTAGAATACTACATGCAGGACAAATGTGATGTAGTTCAGGAAGATATTTCTGTATGGTCTGCAATCAATCAGATGCAGCATAAACAACTACGAGCTTTACCTGTAGTAGACTCTGAAGGTCATTACAAATCTCTTTTGCACTATTCCGCTTTTGCCCAGCAGCTTTTGACAATTTTAAATCCCGAAACAAACGTAAATGTAAGTACAAGCATTGATTTAATTCTTAAAACCATGAATGCACAGCCGCTTGTACTCAATAATCCCACAGAAATCTTTAAATCAACAGTTCTTGTTGGGGCAGCAAGTGATACAACTTTTGCAAAAATGCTGGACGAACACGCAAGCGAAAATGTAATAGTAATCACAAGCGACCGCGAAAAAATCTATGAAGAAGCCATCAAAAGAAAAGTAAAACTGCTTATCATTACAAGCGGATACATGCTTTCAAAAGAACTCAAAGACAAAGCTCAGTCAAACGGCGTTAGCGTAATCATGAGCCCATACACAACCAGCGATACTGTAATGATGATTGCCTATTCTACTCCTGTCGGTATTATGGCAGACCCGGAAATTGAACCTGTACACCCAGAAGATACAATCAGCAAAATCAGAAATATCCTCCAGGACAGTCCAATCCGCCGTCTCCCGGTTGTAGATTCTGAAAACAAGGTTATCGGAATTATCTCTGAACACGATCTCACCAACGAACCTAACATCGAACTCATTCTGGTAGATCACAACGAAATGACTCAGGCTGTTGAAGGTGTAGAACACTATAAAATTATCGAAGTTGTAGACCATCACAGAATCGGACCAATGACAACCACATATCCGATTACATTTATCAACAAACCTCTTGGTTCTACCTCAACAATTATCACAAACCTATATCAAGAAGCAAAAGTTCCAATCCCTAAAGAAATTGCATGCCTTCTGTTATGTGGAATTTTAAGCGATACCCTCATTTTACAGTCAGCAACAACTACAGAATTTGATCGTCAGACCGCTGAATACCTTTCTAACATAACAGATCTGGACATCCAGACCATCGGAAAAGAAATCCTTACAGCCGGTAGCCGTGTCAAAGGCCGCAGTGCAAGTGAAATCATCCATCAGGATATGAAGGAATATACAGAAGGAAAATACAACTTTACAGTCAGTCAGATTGAAGTTGGAAACCTTAAAGAAATCACTGACCGCAAAAAGGAATTCCTTGAAGAGCTGGAAATTGAACGTCGTTCTAACAAGGCGCTTTTCTCTGCCCTTCTCGTTACCGACATTACACAGCTTTCTTCTATACTATTGATTGAATACGACAAGAAGTTTGAACCATTTATCACATTCCCAAAAACAGAAGATAATACTTACTTCTTAAAAGATGTGGTAAGCCGCAAAAAACAGCTTGTCCCTGTAATCACAGAACAGGTAGAAAACTTTGTACGCTAAATCTTTCTAAAACATGACTGAACTGCAAGGGCATTCTGCTCTGGCAGTTCAGCACGGTTTGCACAGTCTTTCCATTTAGAAATTCCATCCTGAACCTGCTCAATTATTTTCTTTGCCTTTGCTTTTGTTATATCTGCATGAGAAGCACATTCAAGTAAGTCCGACATTGTAAAATCATCGCGTTTTCCATTTACGCTCATCTGCTGACTTCCGATAAACTTATGATTTCTTTTATAACTAAAACACAAATCATAAGCGGGACTCAAGTGCCATGTTCCATCCGGAAACATTAGAAATGAATGATTTTTTGTATGATCATCCTGATTGCGTGATAATACATTAAACACCATTCTGCGGTATACTTCTTGAACATCATTAAAAGTTAGCTGCAATTCTCTCATGGTAGAAAAAAGTTTTTCATAACCAACCTGTCCCGGGGGATTTCTATCCTGATGAGCAATTCCACAGAAGGTTGCCATGTGTATTTTCGTACCTTTAACCCGATCAAATCTGCGGGTCATAAAATGAGCAACACCAGAAGAATCTTTTAAAACATCAGAATCCATCATCACAATGCCACAATCCTTTGCCATAAGGTAGTAGGCATACTCCAGGGCTCCAGTATATTTATCTGAATGGTGTTCATCATTTTTCGTATCACTGAATTTTAAAATCCAATAAGATAAATCTTCTCTTGGACTTGCCTGACCAGAATATATATTTGTAATTTTACCGTCTTTCTTCTTTAAGGCAATCAGGGCCTTAGCCTTAGCTCCGCCAGCACTAGTTCCAATCTCAATAAGCTGATCAAGAAGTTTATCATCCTGGACATTTTCTGCCTTGTTTTCTGTTTCAGAAAGAATATTTCTAGCAGTCTCAAGAAGCTCGTCTACAAAAACTTTTTCTTCTTTGTTGCTGATAAGGTCAACTGCCGGTTCATACTCCAAAGCCCCCATTCCCCGCTTGCCCACATAGCAAAGCCTTTCAATTGGATTTAAATCTTCAAAATCCAGTTTCTGTCTTTCTAAAAAAGACTTCATAAGGTGGTTACCATATCGCTCTGGAAGAGAATCTGCAAAAACCCCTGGTAAACCGCAAAAAGTATCTGAATATTCTTTATCAGGATTTCGATTAATTCTTAAATCCGGAAAGAAAAAAGTTCTTTCTTCAAGAGGAAGTTTTAATGGACTTATTTTATATCCTTTTTCAAGAAATTCCTTGTAATATCTAAAAGTCGCAAACCCCTGACTTTCATTCCACTCAAGAAGCCCCACATTTAATCCCCAAAGTTTAACAACACAGGAATTCAATCTTTCCATCAAACTCTCCTTTTATCCTATTCCATCAAATCCTTAAACGAAATCTTTTTCTGTTCTTCTGTGAGAAGTTCCGATTTTCTTTTTTTAGGTTTTACTGAAGTATTAGCATCAGCAAGATTATTTTTTACAGGGGTTACAAGACTTTCTATAATATCTGTTCGATTTATCGCCTTAAGAACCCGAAGCAAAGTCAAAAGGTTTGAATTTTCTCCCTTTAAAAGACGATATAAGCTCATATCAGTTATTCCAGCCTTTTGAGCAACCTGCAGCTTTGTCATTTTCTGAGTCTTAATATCACTTTCTATCGAGGAACCAATCTGTTCTAATAATTCCTTAAAAGATAAAGAATTTAATTCAAATTCTAACATATATTATATAAACACCCCTGTTTTAGTTAATTTTATAACAGATATTATAGGTTTTCAAGTTTTTTATAAAAAAACGCCCCGAAAACTCTTTTTACAAGTTCCGAGGCGTTTTCATATTCTTTTAGACTGATTAGAAAGTCTTGATTGTTCTTTCAATTCGTTCAAGGGATTTTTCTACCCCAAGAATGAGAATTGAGCCCATAAGAGGAGGCGAAACTCTGCTTCCTGTTACAGCCATACGAATAGGCATCATAAAGTCACCAAGTTTAATACCAAGTTCTTCTGCACATTTTTTTGCAAGTTCTTCGCTTGCTTCATGATCAAGACCTGGAAGTGCCTTTACAAAATCCTTTGCCTTTTCCAAAACTTCTTTTGTTTTTGCTGCATCGAGCTTTTTTGGGATAATCTGATCTACAGGAGGAACAGCAGGTTCTGTAAAGAGGAAGTGAACCATTTCTGCAGCATCTGTAAGATACTTAAGACGTTCCTTAATAAGAGGCATAAGGGCAAGAAGTTTTTCTTTTACTTCTGCACTGCTCATATTCATACTCTTATCTACACAAACAGGTTCCCCGTCTTCGCCAAGAGCAATACCAGAATATTCAGGACCAACTTTTGGAGCTGGCTGTGGATTTTCAGGGTTGATTTCCAAAGCAGCATCCCCTGTTCCTGTGATAAACGGAAGTGTCCACTTGTACAATTCTTCGTCAGAAAGCATGCGAATGTAGTTTCCGTTAAAGTATTCAAGCTTTTTGTAGTCGAATACGGCAGGAGCCTTGTTCAAGTGTTCAAGACTAAAATTCTTTGCAAGTTCGTCGAGAGTGTAGAATTCTTTTCCTTCTTCGTAACTACAGCCAAGCATAGCAACATAGTTTACGATAGCCTGAGGAAGATATCCGCGGGCACGGAATTCGTTTACAGAAGTAGAACCATGTCGTTTAGAAAGTTTTTTACCATCCTGTCCGTTTACCATTGGAAGGTGACAGAACTCTGGATGTTCCCAGCCAAATGCTTTATACATCTGTACATGCAAAGGTGTTGAAGGAATCCATTCCTGAGCACGCATTACATGACTAATTTTCATCATGTGGTCGTCAACGATATTTGCAAGGTGGTAAGTTGGGAATCCGTCAGACTTAAGCAAAACAGGATCTGGAGAAATATCTTCGTTTTTCCATTCGATATCGCCTAAAATATGATCATGGAATTTTGTAGAACCTTCCATAGGAACCTTAAGACGAATTACATAAGGTTTTCCTGCATCAAGATTTGCCTTTACTTCTTCTGGAGTAAGATGGCGGCAGTTTCTGTCATATCCAGGAGCCATCTTGTTTTCTGTCTGGATTTTACGAATACGGTCAAGTCGTTCTGCATCACAGAAGCAGTAATAAGCTTCTCCCTTTTCGACTAATTTCATTGCATATTTTTTGTAAAGTTCAAATCTTTCGCTCTGAACATAAGGGCCATATTCTCCGCCCTTGTCGCCGCCTTCATCCCAGTCAATACCGAGCCATGCCATTGTGTCGTAAAGATTCTGTACATATTTTTCGTCATAGCGTGTGCGGTCTGTATCTTCAAGACGCAAGATAAATTTTCCGCCCTTAGAGCGTGCGTACAAATAGTTAAAAAGTGCAGTACGAACACCACCGATGTGCTGCATACCAGTTGGAGAAGGAGCATAACGAACTCGAACTTCTTTGTCTGCCATAAATAAAATCCTCTATATAATTCAAATTATTTTTTGGAATAAGTAACTTATTATAGTAAAAAAATGTCTCTTACTCAATGCAGTAGTTTTCACCTCTTTCTTTACTGACAAAACCCCTTTTCTTTATTAAAATACAATTATGGCTGATTATCACGTATTTGACCCGGCCCCTGAGGGCACTCCCGTTGCAAACTTTGTTCACCTTCATGTTCACTCTGACTACTCTCTTTTGGACAGTTGTTGTAAGTTAGACAGTCTGGTTGCAAAAGCAAAAAAACTAAACATGCCGGCACTGGCTCTTACTGACCACGGGAACATGTTTGGTGTTTTAAACTTTGAAAAGCTTTGCCATGTTAACGGAATCAACCCGATTGTGGGATGCGAATTCTATGTTGGTGACGACCATTTAAAAGAAGAAAGAACAAAATACGGAACCAAATACTACCATCTTATTCTCCTTTGTGAAAACGAGACCGGTTACAAAAACATGTGCTGGCTCTGTTCCGATGCAAATACTGAAGGCCAGTATTACGGCAAACCTCGAATCGACTTTGAAATGCTCAAAAAGCGCCACGAAGGCCTGATTTGTCTTTCTGCCTGTGTTGCAGGGGAACTTCCTCAATGCCTCTTGCACAACACAGAAGAGGCTGCCGAAGCCTTAATCAAAAAATACGCAGACCTTTTTGGCCCAGATCATTATTACATCGAATTGCAGGACCACGGCCTCCCTGAACAAAAGGAAATTAACCCAAAGCTCATAAAGCTTGCCCGCAAGTTGAATATTCCTCTTGTAGTTACAAACGATATCCACTACATGGAAAAAGAAGATGCCGAAGCCCAGGACGCATTGCGCTGTATTGGATTTAAGAAACAGTTAAACGAGCCGCATCAGACGATGGGCGACGGACGTACGGAATGGTATTTTAAAACCGAACAGGAAATGAGGGAACTTTTTCCGGATGTTCCTGATGCCTATGAAAACACAATCAAGATTGCAAACATGTGTAATCTTACGATTCACCAGTACTCAACCCCGGAACTCAAAGGCTGTTTACCTCGCTTTGAGCTTCCTAAAGAGTTCCAGCGTCACGAAGACTATACTCAGAACCAGGACGACTATGTCCGTTATCTGGTAGAAAAAGGATTACGGGCACGATATAAAGAAATTACCCCAGAAATCCGCGATCGAGCCGAATACGAACTTGGAATCATCTTCAAGATGGGCTTTTCCGGATACTTTCTCATTGTTTGGGAATTTATTAACTGGGCAAAATCTACCTACGACAACGTAAACCACAGACCTAAAGAATACATGCCCATCGGACCTGGACGAGGTTCCGGAGCTGGTTCTATTGTTGCATATACAATGACAATTACGGATATTGATCCGTTCCGATACAATCTTCTTTTTGAACGATTTCTGAATCCTGAACGCGTTAGTATGCCTGACTTTGACGTTGATATGGACTTCGACTTTAGACAGGACATCATCCAGCATACCCGAGATCTTTACGGAGATCCTCAGGTTGGTCATATCGTTACATTTGGTACTTTAAAACCTAAGCAGTGTATTGCTGATGTTGGCCGCGTTCTTGGTATTCCTCTTAGCGAAGTTAACATGCTTAAGGAATGCATTCCAGATTCTCCTAAGGCTAAACTTAAGGATGCCTTTAGCGAACCAACAGAAAAATTCCCTGACGGTGGAAAACTGATTCCTTATAAGGACGACCCTCGCTATACAAAACTATTTGAACTTGCACGCAAACTTGAAAACTGTAACCGCAACACAGGTTTACATGCTTCGGGAATGGTAATTTCTCTTACCCCTCTCCCTGACTGGGCTCCAATTTTTAAAGATTCCAAAACAGGAGAAGTTGGTGTTCAATATACAATGGATATCATCGAGCCTTGCGGTCTTGTAAAGTTTGACTATCTCGGATTAAAAACCCTTTCTTTAATTCGATACGCAGAAGACATTATTAATCGCCACAAAAAACCAGACGAACCGGTATTTTTAACTGCAAATGTTAGTGAAACCGACAGTGAAACTTTTGATATGTTCTGTAGAGGCGATTCTGTTGCCGTCTTCCAGTTTGAATCCCCAGGGATGCAGAAGATTTTACGTCAGGTAGGACCACGCTGCATAGAAGAACTTGTTGCGTTAAACGCTTTGTACCGCCCTGGTCCAATGGACTACATTCCACAATACATCGACGGAAAGTGGAAACCAGAAACTATTCATTACCCGGACCCTTGTCTCGAAGGTCTTTTAAAAGAAACCTACGGTGTTATGGTTTATCAGGAACAGGTAATGCAGGTTTCACAAAAAATTGCAGGATTCTCTCTTGGTGGTGCCGACATGCTTCGTCGTGCCATGGGTAAAAAGAAACCTGAAGTACTTATGGGCAAAAAGAAGGAATTTATCGAAGGTGCCATCAAAATGGGCTTTACAGAACAGCATGCCGCTGACATCTTCGAAATTATGATTCCTTTTGCAGGCTATGGTTTTAATAAATCACATGCAGCAGCTTACACCGTCCTCGCATACCGAACAGGATGGCTCAAGTGCCATCGACCTGCAGAGTTCATGGCTGCAAACCTTACAAACGAACTTACCTCAACAGATGGAGTTCCATTCTATCTTGACGAATGTAAGCGAATGGGAATTACTGTTGTTCCTCCTGACATAAATAAATCTTACGTTGTATTTGACGTTATCGACAATCAGATTATCTTTGCGCTCTGTGGTCTCAAAGGAATGGGAAAAGAAGCTGCAAAAGCGATTGTTACTGAACGAGAAACAAACGGCGAATACAAATCCTTTATGGACTTTTTGGAACGAGTTATTCCTCTTCAGTCTGTAACAAAAGATGAAAAAACAGGAAAAGAATTAAAAAAGACTCTCGTGAACACAAAAGCTATCGAAGTTTGTATTAAAACAGGTGCCTTTGATAAGCTTGGCTTGAATCGTGCTACCCTCGTTGCAAATATGGACAGAGCCATCAAATATGTTCAGGATAAAATTACCGGTTGCAGCGACGGACAGGGAGATCTGTTTGGAGAAACCGACGAAAAAGTATACGCCGACTTTGTTTTTGAAGAGATTCCAGAGTTCCCTCAAATGGAAAAACTCAACCAGGAACGAGAAATCATCGGGTGCTTTGTATCCGGCCATCCTTTAGATGAGTATGCAAAAGTAATCCAAACCTGCACAAATCTTACTTCTAAAAACATGGAAGAAGTTGCAAAACAGGCTTTAAGCGAAAAAGAAGCCATGCTTGCAAAGGGTGTAAAGCCATGGGAAATGAAAAATGCAGGTAAAGTTTACACCGTTGTGGGAATGTTAAGTAGTCTTAGAGAAATCCGCACCAAGAAAAACACCGAAATGGCATTTGGTAAAATCCAGGATTACGATGGAGAAATGGACGCTACATTCTTCCCTAAAACCTGGGAAAATCTAAAATCAAAACTCAAGGCTGGAGAAATCTACGCATTTAAAGGAAAAGTAGACGGAGGACGAGAACAACCATCCTTACTTGTTGATGATGTAGAAGATCCATCTTCTCTCAAAGAAAAAGCTATTCAGGAAATCCACATTGATATCGACGGTAATTTCTCAACCGAAGCAGAAATTATGAAAATAAGAGATTATTTATTTGCCAAAAGCGGTAATTGTTCAGTATATTTTCATATAGATACACAAAATGGTCCATATATCGTTAAAGCGAACAGTCAGATTACATGTCCGCATAATGAACAGACTATGAAAGAACTGATGGACTTGCCTTTTATCAAAAAGGTCTGGGCTTCTTAAAAAGGAGTTGTGTACAAGACAGGAGTTACCATGGTATTACAAAGAATATTTACAATCCTTGCATCAGCATTAAATTTATATAGTACACTCTGCTTCATCAGAATAATTCTTTCATGGTTTCCCCAAGTCTTAAACACTGCCCCAGGAAGAGTCCTTTGTAGCATTGTTGATCCTTACATGAATCTTTTCCGAAAATTACCACTTCAAATTGGAATGATTGATTTTTCCCCAATCGTTTCAATGGGTATTCTTACACTGGTAGCTTCAATAATTCAAAATATTGCAGTCACCGGCATCTTAAGCGTCAGTAAAATACTAATTAAATTTACCGCTTTACTGTGGCAAATTATTTCTACTCTTGGAACAATATTCTTTGTTTTTATTTTAATAAGACTCATCGTTCTTCTTATAAACCGAGGCACAACTCCATATAACTCTTTTTGGGCAACCGTAGACTATTCAATTCAGCCAAGAATATTTAAAATTGCCCGCTTTTTTACTCGTGGTAAACCCTGCTCCTACACAACAGGTCTTACATTAACCCTTGTTTCTATCTTTGTTTTTGTACTTCTTTGTTTCGGTGTATATATCGGGTTATTTTATCTATTCAGTTTAATTCCATTCTAAAAAAATGCAATTATCAGAGATTAAATCACCTGTTGCAGCCTTACCTGGAGTAGGACCTTCTACAAGCAGACTCTTTTCAAAACTGAACATTTTTACAGTAAGCGATCTACTGCAGTTTTATCCTAAAGATTACGAAGATAGAAGGAAACGCAATCCTATTGCTAATTTTACAAACTCAAAAGTTCATACTGTAGCACAAGTCACCGGCCAGGAATGGTTTGGCTACGGAAAAATGAAGACACTAAAGATAATTATAAACGACGGAACAGCCTCAGCTTCTTTAATATGCTTTAACAGAAATTTTATGCAACACAGTCTGACCTTAGGTTCAATCGTTAGCGTAACCGGAACTTTTACAGAAAAATACGGACAAATACAGTCATCAGCATTTGATGTTACAAAATTAAACGACGATGGCGCATTAGAAGATTATGAAAACACTCCTCTTCCTGATTCTGGAATTCTTGCGGTTTATCCACTGACAGAAGGTTTAACTCAAAAGCATATAAGAAAAGCCGTTAAGGCAGCCCTTTCACAATACGGCAAAGGAATTGACGATTCACTTCCAGAGGAATTAATAATTAATCGAAATTTGCTTTCTAAAAAACAGGCAATACAGCTTATTCATGAACCTGGTGCCTTAAGTGATGTTCAGTTTGCAAGAAATACTCTTGCTTATGAAGAATTGTTTAACTTTCAATGCACTATAGCAAAAAGAGCTTATAAACACCGAGGATCTTTACCAATCGCAGATTTACAAACAGCTAAAGAAGAATCCCAAAAACAATGGAATAGTGCAAACCTCCCCCTTAGCCCACAACAAATAGAAGCCTTTAAGGAAACTCTCTCTTCTTTACAAAAAGAACTTTTATCCCGTCTTTCTTTCTCTCTTACTGACGACCAGATAAGAGTGATAGATCAGATGAACAAGGACATTGACAAAGGATTTTTTGAAAGAAGTCAGATGCTAAACGGTGTACACCTTTCTAATTCACCATTCACAATGCAGAGATTATTACAAGGCGATGTAGGAAGTGGAAAAACTCTGGTTGCTTTTTTTGCGGCACTCAGAGTCATAAATTGGAAAGGACAAGTCGCTTTTATGGCCCCTACAGAAATTCTTGCCCGTCAGCACGCAGAAAATGCCGCAAAGCTACTTGAACCGTTAGGAATCAATGTTGCATTTTTAACAGGAAATGTAAAGAACGCAGGCCGAACAGAATTACTAAAGCGACTGAAAGACGGAACAATAGACTTAGTAATTGGAACCCATGCCCTTTTTAGCCAGGCTGTGGTTTATAACGATTTACAGTTTGCTATAATCGATGAACAACATCGCTTCGGAGTAATACAACGAGAATCAATTATCGCAAAAGGAAGAAAATCTAACATTCAAATTCAAAAGACCTTTGAGCCTCATCTTTTGATGATGAGCGCAACTCCAATCCCACAAACTTTGGCCTTAACAGTATTTGGAGACCTTGATGTAAGCGTAATTAAAACTATGCCTCAGGGCCGAATTCCTATAACAACATACCTTGTAAAAGAAGGTAATGAGATAAACGCATATAATGCCGTTCGTAAACAACTGCAAAAAGGTGAACAAGCCTACTTTGTATATCCGGCAATTAATAGCGACAATATAACCCAAGAATTAAAATCCGCTCAAGACTCTTTTGAAAACCTCAAAAGAATATTTCCGGAATACAACTGTGCATTATTGCACTCAAAAATCCCGGAAGAAGAACAAATTCAAATCTTAAAAGATTTTAGAAATGGCAAAATCCAAATTCTTGCTGCAACAACAGTAATTGAAGTGGGAGTTGATGTACCAAATGCAACCTGTATCGTAATTGAACAGGCAGACCACTTTGGGATGGCACAGCTTCACCAGCTTAGAGGACGAGTAGGCCGTGGTAATAAACAATCCTTTTGTTTTTTAATATACAGCAAAAAAATAACCCCACTGGGTATAGAACGAATGAAAGTCCTTAGACAAAGTATCGATGGATTTGAAATTGCAAATGAGGATTTAAAACTAAGAGGTCCCGGAGAAATCACCGGAACCCTTCAGGCTGGAGAATTAGACCTTGGAATTGCTGATTTACAACGGGATAAAGACTTACTCGTTCAAGCAAGATACGATGCTTTTACGTATGTAAAACAGCTCTTAACTAAGCAATAAATGCTTCTAATCTGCGTGTTCTTGTTGGATGCTGCATTCTTACAATTGCATGTTTTTCTATCTGACGTACGCGTTCCTTTGTAAGATTACAAACATCTCCTGCTTCTTTTAAGCTCATTGCCTTGTGTCCATTTAAGCCGTAGCGCAGCTGAATAACTTTAGATTCATTAGGTTTAAGAGTATCAAGAACAGAATTAATTTCACTCTTCATGGCGTCGTTCATAGCCTTTTCTTCTGGTTTTTCAGAAATTGTATCTTCTACAAATTCTCCGACAGTAGTTGTTCCTTCACCACCTTTTGTCTCAGCATCAAGACTAATCATCTCTTTCGAAAGATTAATCATTTCACGAACATAGCTTGAATCCATATTAAGCATCTGTGCAATCTCGGTAATTTCCTGTTCTTCAGTTTTATTTCCTGAAACAAGCTTTTTAGCCTGATCAATTTGAACAAGTTCATTTGCTTTGTTTGAAGGCAATCTAATTGCACGACTCTTTTCACCAATAGCCTTTAAGATAGACTGTCGAATCCACCATACAGCGTAAGAAATAAACTTATAACCCTTATTAACATCGAACTTATCAATTGCAGTCAAAAGACCAATATTTCCTTCACTGATAAGATCTTCAAATTCTAAACCGCTTTTAAGATATTTTTTAGCAACAGAGATTACAAATCTAAGATTTGCGTTAACAATTGCATTACGGGCTTTCATATCGCCAGCCTTAGCTTTCTTTGCATATTCTATTTCCTGCTCTGGAGTCAATAATGGAATCTTGTTGATTTCTTTTAAATACATTGAAACAAGGTTTTCTTCTCTAGTCATTTTGTTGACCTCCTAAATATCTTGATAAATAATATGCAATATACGTGCCAACTTTACAAACAGACAGAATATTTCTTAATTTACTGCGAAATTCGATTAAAATTCGGGGAATATAACAATTTTTATATTAAAAGGCAAGAAAAAAGTGATTTTTTATTGGGGAATTTTGACCCATCAGTTTTTATGACGCATATTCTGGGTAAATTTTACTCACTTATTCACGTTTACATATATTTTTTTTCGATTTTTATTGACGATAAGAGACATTTTTTCTTATATTTAAATAAAAGATGAAATATCTTTATAGTGAATCTAATTATTCAGGAGCATATAAAATGACATTAAAACCATTAGCAGACAGAGTTCTTGTAAAAAATGATGAAGCAGAAACAAAAACTGCGAGCGGACTTTTTATTCCAGAAGCTGCTCAGGAAAAAACTCAAACAGCTACTGTAGTATCAGTTGGTCCAGGAACAGATGATGTAAAAATCACTGTAAAGCCTGGTGACAAGATTATGTACGATCGCTACGCCGGTACACCTGTAAAACTCGACGGAGTTGACCATCTCATCCTTAAGATGTCAGACATTATTGCCGTTATCGAATAAAATATTTTAATTATCAATACGTCGAGTCAAGGCACGCGTATGCTTAAAGCCTTGACTTCGCCGTTTTTATGGTTTGTAATAAACCCTAAATAAAAGGGATTATATGAATCTACAAGGATTTGTATAATCCTTTTTTTTATCTGTTTGTAATTTTTGAAAGGAGCATACGGGCATTCATATTTCTTGGGTCAAGTGTAACTGCATATTCAGCGGTAGTTCGCGCGTTTTTAATATCGTTCTGAGCAAAATAAATTAAAGCCATTCTGTACATTACAAGAGATTTAACAGATAAATCAGAACATCTACCACTAACCTTTGCATACAAATCCAGCGCAGTTTTTGTTTTTCCTAGAGAATTATAAATCATAGCCAGATTTATTACAGATGCATCTGTAGCGTACGGGCTGATTATTTTTTTTGATTCTACCCCACCTTTTTCATAGACAATGTATTCGTAAAGACACAACGCATCCTCAGATTTTTTATTCAGAGCAGAATAATAAGCTCCGTATTCAATTTCTTCAGATTCAATTCCGTTTATATTTTTTATAAAGTTCTGCCAGAAATATTCATCTTTTGCAATATTATATTTTTGACTTATCTGATTTGAAAAAATATTCCAGGCTTCGTTTACCATTTTTTGCTGTAAAAAGGCGTTTTGTGCATAATCAAAAAGTATCGTTGGGTATACCTGTGGCTTAATAGCATTTTTTTCCAGAACCTTCCATAAGTCTGCAATACGTTCCGTGTCGTTCATAGAAGGATTAGTTTTATATCTTAAATCTAAACTTACAACAGAGAGCAATGGATCTTTTGTTCGTGCAAGACTTTGATTTATTCGATATACTGCATCACTTACTGGAATTACCGCACGATTATCATATTTTTCCATTTCTAAAGAAGCTATGCCTTCATCTCTAAGAGACAAGGAAACAAAATCTTCTTCCCGTTTTTGACTTGAATTCCAGGCAAAGTCTGCATAAGCAACAAGAAGTGGAACATAATCTTTCCACTGATTAACACCAAAAGTCAACAAGGCTTCTGCTTTTTTATCTTCTAAATTAGCAACTGCCCATTTTGCGCTGTTAACAAAAATTACTGGTAAAAGTTCTTTTCCTTTTTCCTCTTCAGCTATCGTCCAGGAACCTTTTCCATTATCGATGGAGGCAAGATAGTCTTTTCTAACAAGTTCAGCGTTTTCATCATCGTTTAACAAAGTATATGAATCAGCTTCGAGGCTTGCAATTTGCATTACCGATACATTACGCTTCATCAAGTCACTACTTGATTCGTACATATCTCTGGCGGCCTGTAAATAACTAACGCAATCACCATAGCGCTTAGCATCATACATTACTAAAGCCCAGAAAAATGCATCATCAGCACCAAAAACTTCTGCAGGATTTATTGAACCAGCAGCTTCATATGCTCCGCCAGAGAGTCTAAGTAGAGCACAGTTTCGTAACCAGGAATTGTTTTTTGTTCCAGTATATGCATCATAATAAACAGGAAAATATTCTGAAGATTTGAACAATACTTTTAATTGTTCTGACTTGTATTTTTCTATTGTGTCTCTAAACACAGCCTCTGAATAAACAGAGCCGTATTTTGTTCCTTGCAGTTTTTTACAAAAAGACAATGCTTCAACATTTCTATTATTGCGTGTTAAAAAGTTTGAATATACAGCAAGGAGCTCCAGATTTTCAGGATTTTTTTTAATTGCTCTCAGTAATACTTTTTCAGCTTTTTCTTTCTGGCCGATTTTATTATAACGCTTAAAGATTCCAAGTTTATTCCAGGAACTATAGGCATCCTTTTCAATCTTATCTAAAAGTTTATCGGCTTCTCGATACTGACTTTGATTAATCAACGCATCTATCTGATCAAGGGAACTAGTAAATGAAAGGCGTTCTGCGTTGTTTTTACATGAAAAAAAAACCGGCAGAAAAAGCACGGCAATAGCAATGCATTTAAACTTTCTGCACGGTTTAATCATAATTATGCTTCCTTAGAAAGATCTTTTGCTACATTATCAAGAACAGCATTTGTAAATTTATGTGCATCATCTGCACCATATTCTTTTACAATTTCTACGGCTTCATCGATTACAATTGTAGAAGGAACATCCTTCTGATATAAAAGTGCGTAAATACTCATACGCATAACAGCAAGAGCAACCTTATTAATGCGATCAATACTCCATTTAGAAGAAAGATGCTTTTTAATAATTGTATCAATTTCGTCGATATTTTCGATTGTACCTCTTACAAGTAAACGCGCAAAAGTAAAGACTTCATTTTTCTTTTCTGGTGTAAGACCATCAAAAAGCTCAATCTGCTTTTCAATTAAAGTATACTGAACTTCTTCTGATTCTTCTTTACCTTCTTCCGCGTGCTCAGAACTATCTCTTACAAGCCATTCAAAAGAAAGCAAGTCATCAATATCTACACCGCCTACATCCCAGGAATACAAAGCCTGAAATGCAAGTATTCGTCCAATTCGTCGTGACATCTAATTTCCTTAAATTACCAGTTCAAAAGTTTATCCAAATCAGCACCTGTCTTTTTGCGTTCTACATTAGCAGGTGTATCCAACTGTTCTGCAACTTCCTGAACTTTATTAGAAAGGTATTCCATCTGTTTTTGCTGACCTAAAGAACCTTTAATGTAATCATAAACAGTATTTGTTGTTTCTGGCTGAACTACATCGCTCAAGGTAAGCATTTTAGCATCATATTTTTTCAAGATTGTAAAGAACTGGAAGTTTGTTTCCTGTTCAACAATATTTGAAACAAATCCTTTGTCGTTCTTAAACAAACCAAGCAAATCTTCGTAAGAAATTCCCAACTGCTGTGCACTCTGAGCAGTCTTGTTTACAAGAACTTCTCCTGCCTGGAATCCAGAATTTTCTTTTTTCGATTCAACTGTAATCTGATTTGTAGTAAGTTTTTTATCTTTTAACTGCTTATAAAGATTATCAGCCTTTACACGAGCTGCTTCAGCATCTGTTGCTTTTGGAACAATAACAAGGAACATCTTGAACATATCAGACCATACAAAAGAAGTCTTGTTTAATTCATAGAAAGCACGAATTTCTTCATCAGAAGCTGAAACCTGCTGCAATTCCTTCTGGTATTTTCCAATAATGTATTGCTGAGCGATACTCTGATTTCTGAGGAATGTTTTATATTCTTCTACAGACATACCAATCTGTTGACGCATAAATTCGTCTAAAGAAAGATTTGTCTGCTGTTTAATAAACTGTTCAAGTTCGCTCTGTGTTAAAAGACGACCAACCAGCTGCTGACAAATCTGCTTAAGGAACATCTGATCTACCTGGCTTTCAGGAATTGTCAACCCAGATTTAGCAGCTGCCTGTAAAATCAATTTTTCCTGAATAAGGGAATCTAAAACCTTTTTACGATTATCAAGAGAAAGAGCTGTGCCCTGCTGCTTTTCATACAAGCCAACGCGTGCCTTTAACTGCTTAACTGTAATAGATTCAGTTTTATTGTACTTGATTGTAGCAAGTACCTGTAAGTCCGACTGTGCAAATACAGCCGCAGACATAAATAATGCTAAGAATGCAACAAAAAATCGCTTCATATTTTTTTACCTTTCCTTTTTTTATGGCAATTAATGCTAATACCCATTTTACACTATAAAACAAATATTAGCATTAAAGTTACAAAATATTTGTTATTTTTTTTAGTTGTTTTCTAGTGGAAGTCCACCGCTAATTGTTGCACGGATTCGACGTACACCAGCAGATGAAGACTGTTCCTTTTCAATCTTAAAGTCTCCAATCTGTAATGTGTGCTGAACATGAGGTCCACCGCAAACTTCTTTGCTAAACCAGTCATTTTTAGCATCACGGCCAATTGTATAGACTTTAACCTGTTCACCGTACTTATTGGCAAACAAAGCTCTTGCTCCTTCTGCCTTAGCCTGATCCAGGGTCATAACTTCCATTGTAACAGGAAGATCTTCCTTGATTTTTTCGTTTACAATATCCTGAACCTTCTGAATTTCTTCTTTAGTCATAGGACGTTCAAAAGTAAAGTCAAAGCGCATTCGTTCATTATTAATGTTTGAACCTTTCTGAGCTACCTGATCACCAAGTACATTTACAAGAGCCTGCTGAAGAAGATGTGTTGCAGTGTGATATTTGGTTGTAACATCAGACTGTTCTGCAAGACCACCTTTTGCAGCTCCTGCTTCTGCAGTCTTACTTGCTTCCTGATGCTTCTTTTCTGCTTCTTTAAAGCCTTCAACATCAACAGTAAATCCGTTTTCAGCTCCAAGTTCCTGAGTAAGTTCAAGTGGATAACCGTATGTTTCGTAAAGATTATAAGCAACCTTACCAGAAATAATCTTTTTAGGATTTTTCATAAGATTTGGAAGCAATTTCTGGAATTCTGCTTCACCCTTTTTAAGAGTAAGACGGAATTTTGCTTCTTCTGCAGTTAATTCCTTACAAACCTTATCTTTATTCTGTTCAAGTTCTGGATAAGCATTTTTAAAGTTTTCGATTACAACCAGTGCAATTTCTGCAAGGAAGTCCTTTTCGATACCAAGTTTCATTCCATGGCGTACAGCACGACGAATCAATCGTCGAAGAACATATCCAGCACCAACACGATCAGGGGTTACACCTTTCTGATCTCCAAGAATAAATACAGAAGCACGGCTATGATCAGCAATAATTCTTACGCTCTTGTCTTTTTCTTCGTCTGTTCCGTATTTATATGAAGCAAGTTCTTCTATTTTATTGATAATTGGCTGGAAAACTTCTGTGAGGTAAACACTTGTCTTACCCTGAAGGATGCAGTTAGCACGTTCAAGTCCCATTCCGGTATCTACATTCTGTTTTGGAAGAGGAACAAGAGTTTTTTCATCAATACGGTTGTACTGCATGAATACATTGTTCCAGATTTCCATCCATTTTTCAGGTTCTGTTCCTTTATTAGAACCAGCTGCAGGAAGACCTTCTCCTACCCAATAGAAAATTTCAGTATCAGGACCACATGGACCTGTAGGACCTGCTGCCCACCAGTTGTCACTGGCTGGAAGATATGCAATTTTATCTTCTGGCATGCCATTTTCTTTCCAGTATGAAGCAGCTTCTTCATCGCGAGGAGCATTTTCATCCCCTGCAAATACTGTTACAGAAATCTTACGAGGATCAAGGGCAAGCCAATCCTTAGATGTAAGGAATTCATAAGAAAATGCGATTGATTCTTTCTTAAAATAATCGCCGAGAGACCAGTTACCAAGCATTTCAAAACAAGTAAGATGGCTTGGATCTCCAACTTCGTCAATATCACCAGTACGGATACATTTTTGATAGTCTGTAAGACGAGTTCCAGAAGGATGTTTTTCACCTAACAAATATGGAACTAACGGATGCATACCAGCGGTTGTAAAAAGAACTGAAGGGTCATTTTCTGGAATCAAAGATTGTCCAGAAATTTCTGCATGATTTTTACTCTTAAAAAACTCAATATACTTTGAGCGTAATTCGTTTGCTGTCATAGTATTTTATCCTATTAATTTGGTTTTTAATTGTCAATTACTTAGATTCAGTCTTTGTGTTATCCTTTTTTAGGGTAAGCATTTTTCCTTCAGAAGCAAAGCAGGTTGTAGGCGAAAGACTAACCGGAGACAGTAAAATTACATCTTTATTCTGTGTAATTTTTACCGTCGGCTTACCGCCTCTGCGTGTAGAAGGCACGGTTTCTTCTTTTGTTTCATATTTGATTGCATATGAATCAGAAAGTTCAGATTTTGCCGCCCCCCTAAGCTGAATTACCGGAAAGTCTCCAACGGAATCCATTACAAAAAGTCCTGTTTCTTCATAATCAGGAGTTGTAATTTTTAACACATTATTTTCAAATGAAAATTTTCTTCCGTCTTCATCAACCCAATTTTTTACTGACTCAATCGTTTTCTGATATTCCTCGTGAGGATATGTCTTTTTGGTTTCGCCAAAAGTGCTCTGAAAAGACATCTTTTTATAAGTACCATTCCACTGGTTTGACTCTTTAATAACCATACCAACATCATCATGGACGTTTACATAAACTTCATTTACCCCTGTCAGCATGATATCAAAACGACGTTTCATACTGCTGATAATTGAGTTAACGGCAATCAGATAAATACCACTGCGTCGCAATGAAGAATCAGCCCAGGAATAAACTCCTTCTGTATCCTCAGAAAGGAAGATAACCTCTTTTGATTCGTAATTAAAATAAATATAACTTGGTGAAGAAGAAGAATTTGTTGTTTTATACCATAGACCATTTAAGAATTTTGCAAAAGTTTCTACATTTCCATTAAGAATGCGACTCAACTCTTTGGCAGCCATACGGCTTCCGGTAATTCTTAACTGGCGAGTCTGAACAAATCGACCGGCATCTTCATCCCACTTAAACTCTGTCTGTATCTGACTGACGCTTGAAGTCGAATGATTTTGTTCATCTGTTTTATCAGAGCTGTATACCCAGACAGGAAAACTTGCTCCCTTAGACTGACTTAATTCGTAGGCATCAGAACGTTCATTCTGAAGAATAAAAATTGTTCCGTCCGAAGTAAAATCACCAATTGTAATTAATTCAGCGGAATTGCGGCGACGACGGCAATGGAAAATCTTTAAAACTGAATCTCCGTTATTTTTAACACCCTGATAAACAAGAGCAGTACGATGGTCACCGGTAATATCAACACCAAAATATGAAAAAGTTCGAATTTTGGTAATTTCTGTTGCTATCTCAGATACTCTGTCATAAGAATTTGTTTCTGAATTATATAAACCTACCACAAGAAATAAAAATGGAGAATTTGCTTTACGAATTGTAATAATCTGATCATCAAGAGTATCCCCGTCAAAATCGATTGTAAGAGTACTCATGAGGGTTTCTGTTGGTAACAACGGAATAAAAGAAGTCATTACTTCGTCTTCACTAAGGGCCTCGTTTTCAGAAGTATCTTCTTTCTGATTATTTGCAGATGTAGGAATTACAGTCTTGGCAGGAACGTTACCATAAGATTCATTAAAAAAAACAAGACGAATCATAACTACGGCTAAAATCACGAATAAGAAAATACAAGCCGTTGTAATGGTAACTTTTTTTGTCTTTTTAGAAATATGCATAAGGGGATTATAGCATAAAAAAGAGGGGCCTTACTAGTTTGAGATTCAGTTTTCTTATAGAAAACTGAATCTCAAAGTTATCTTTTTTTTGCTCTAGTTTTCTTGCAGAAAACTAGTACATCCGCAAAAGTCATCAATGCATTTTCGACAGTCAACGCATTCTGACTTTTGCTTAAGTTTTCCTTTCGGAAAACTTACTAGTACATCCACAAAAGCCATCAGTGCTTTCATCATCGTTAGCACATACTGGCTTTTGCTTAAGTTTTCCTTTCGGAAAACTTACTAGTACATCATACCTGGATCGGCAGCAGGTGCGGCTGGGGCTTTTGGTTCTGGGATGTCTGTGATTGCACATTCTGTTGTTAAGAGAGTACCTGCAATTGAAGCGGCATTCTTAAGGGCAGAAGTTGTTACCTTAGCAGGGTCAATAATTCCTGCATCAATCATATTTACCCATTCACCAGAGTAAGCGTTGTATCCAACACCTTCTTTTTCGTTCTTAGCACGTTCTGCAATAACTGCACCGTCGATACCTGCATTATCTGCAATCTGACGGATTGGTTCTTCCAGTGCACGACGAACAATCTTAAATCCTACTTTTTCATCTTCAGAAAGATCTGCAGGAACATTCAAAGCTTTTGCAGCCTGGATGAGAGCAAGTCCACCACCAGAAACAATTCCTTCTTCCAAAGCAGCACGTGTAGCAGCGATTGTATCTTCTACGCGGAACTTCTTTTCTTTCATTTCTGTCTCTGTTGTAGCACCAACATTGATTACAGCAACACCACCTGCGATCTTTGCAAGGCGCTTCTGAAGCTGTTCCTTATCGTAAGTTGAAGTTGCCTTTTCGATTCCTTTTTTGATTTCAGAAACACGAGCGGCAATATTAGCTTTGTCCCCTGCTCCACCAACGATTGTTGTGTTATCTTTGTCAATCTTGATTGATTTAGCCTGACCAAGTACTGACATATCGATTGTTTCAAGTTTAAGACCAACTTCTTCAGATACAACCTGACCACCTGTCAAAATTGCGATATCCTGAAGCATATCCTTACGGCGATCACCGAAGCCTGGAGCCTTAACAGCACAAACCTTGATTGTTCCTCGGATGGTATTCAATACAAGTGTTGTAAGAGCTTCGCCATCTACATCTTCAGCAATGATGATGAGTGCACGACCAGCATTTGCAACTTTTTCCAAAATAGGAAGAAGGTCTTTCATTGAAGAAATCTTTTTATCATAAATCAATACAAATGCATCACTGTATTCAGCAACCATGCGTTCTCTGTCAGTTACAAAGTAAGAAGAAATGTAACCACGGTCAAACTGCATACCTTCTACAGTATCTACAGTTGTGTCCATATTCTTTGATTCTTCAACAGTGATAACACCGTCTTTACCAACCTTTTCAATTGCATCTGCAATCAAAGTACCGATTTCAGGATCATTATTTGCTGAAATAGAAGCAATATTTTTGATATCTGCACCATCTTTTACAGGTTTAGAATTATTCTTGATTTCTTTTACAGCCAATGCAACAGCTTTATCCATACCGCGTTTTACTTCGATTGGAGTCATTCCAGCTGCAACTGCCTTGAATCCTTCTCTTACAAGAGCATATGCCAAAACTGTTGATGTTGTTGTACCATCACCGGCATCATCATTTGTTTTTGAAGCGACTTCACGAACAAACTGAGCACCCATGTTTTCATAAGGATCAGCAAGTTCAATGTCCTTAGCTACAGAAACACCATCCTTAGTAATTGTTGGAGCACCATATTTCTTATCCAACATAACCATTCGACCACAAGGACCAAGTGTAACCTTTACAGCCTTTGCAATCTGTTCTACCCCAGAAAGAAGTTTTTTTCGTGCGTCTTCATTAAATAACAACTGTTTTGCCATTTTGTGTATTACCTCTAATAATTAATAAATTCAATTTTTGGACAATTTTTTCTTGTCATCTTTTAATTTATAAAAATAATTTTAAATCGGCAATAAAAAAAGACAATTATTTCAGGGCAACCGTATTATAAACTGTTCTGCCTACAAAAATGGCTCCCTGTCGCAAAAACGGCTTATCAAAACCGCAAACTAGTTTGCTACACGCGTTTTGTGCTTGTAATTATATACATTCGCCGCTCACGCGGC
>CADBSK010000035.1 GCA_902797305.1 uncultured Spirochaetaceae bacterium
GCAGCACAAAACGAGTGTTTTTGTAAGCCAGTTTGCTCCTTCGCGCCATTTTTGATACAAAGTCAAATATAATGCGTTTGCCCTGCTTTTTAATAATTTTTACGGAATCTCAAGTCCCAAAAAAAAGCCTTCTCGAAGTAAATCGAAAAGGCTTTCTATCGTTTAATTATAAAAGATTTCTTGACTATTCAAGGTTAGCACCTTTATCCGGTCGCAACCTCCGGTTGCTTACCGAGTTTTGCATTCGCAAAACTCGCACAGACATTTCCTACTCCAGAATGGCACCTTTATCAGCACTGCTAACAAGTTTAGCATAGCGTGCAAGGTAACCACTCTTAACCTTTGGCTCTGGAGCTTTCCATTCTGCCTTACGACGAGCAAGTTCTTCATCGCTAACGTCAAGGTGAATCTTGTAGTTATTAATGTCCAGAGTAATCTTATCACCTTCCTGAACAAGTGCAATTGGACCACCATCAGCAGCTTCTGGAGAACAGTGACCAAGAGAAGCACCACGAGTTGCTCCACTAAAGCGACCATCTGTGATAAGAGCTACCTGTTTATCAAGCCCCTGACCTGCAAGTGCTGCAGTAACGGCAAGCATTTCACGCATACCAGGACCACCCTTAGGACCTTCATAACGAATTACTACTACATCACCAGGTTTAATCTGAGCCTTCTGAACGGCTTCCATAGCTTCACTTTCGTCATTGAATACCCGTGCAGGACCTGTGTGAAGCATAAGTTCTTTTGCACATGCAGAGCGTTTAACAACAGTTCCGTTTGGAGCAAGGTTTCCAAAGAGAATTGCAATACCACCGTTATCGCTGAAAGGATTTTCGATTGGACGAAGAATTTCTGGATTGCGATTTTTAACACCCTTAATATTTTCTGCAATTGTTTTACCTGTTGCAGTGATTAAATCTGTATGAATAAGATTCTTTTTAGCAAGTTCAGCAAGAACAGCCTGTACACCACCAGCATCATCAAGTTCACACATGAATGTATGACCTGCAGGAGCCAGGTGACAAAGATTAGGAGTTCTGTTAGAAATTTCGTTTACTTCATGCAAATCAAGAGAAAGACCTGCTTCGTGCATAATTGCAGGAACATGAAGCATTGTATTAGAAGAACATCCTAAAGCCATATCTGCTGTAAGAGCGTTTTCGAAATTTTCTTTTGTCATCATGTTGCGGGCAGTAATACCTCGGCGGTACATTTCCATTACCTGCATACCTGCGTGTTTAGCAAGCTGAATTCTGCGTCCTGTTACAGCAGGAATAGTTCCGTTTCCAGGAAGACCAAGTCCCAGAACTTCTGTCAAACAGTTCATAGAATTAGCAGTAAACATTCCAGAACATGCACCACAGCCAGGACATGCATAATTTTCCATTTCTTTTAACTGAGCTTCAGTAACTTTACCAACAGCAAGACCACCTACAGCCTCGAACATATCTGTTAAAGAAAGATTTTTTCCAGAGTATGGATTTGAAGCATCATGTCCAGGTAAATGACCTGGCATCATTGGTCCACCAGAAACAAAAACAGTTGGTAAATTAAGGCGGGCAGCAGCCATAAGCATACCAGGTACGATTTTATCGCAGTTAGGAATCATAACAAGAGCGTCAAACTGATGAGCTTTTGCAACACATTCAATACTATCAGCAATAAGTTCGCGGGTAACGAGAGAAAATTTCATTCCTTCGTGCCCCATGGCAATACCATCACAAACACCGATTGCAGGGAATTCAATTGGAGTTCCTCCAGCCATGCGTACACCAGCCTTTACTGCTTCTGAAATACGATCCAGTTCAATATGACCAGGAATAAGTTCATTCTTTGCACAAATAATACCAACCATTGGCTGTGCGAGTTCTTCATCTGTATAACCAGAAGCATAATACAATGAACGGTGTGGTGCACGAGCTGTACCACAACAAGCGTTGTCCGATTTTTTTGCCATTTTATTACCTCTATATAAATAAAATATCTTCTTTGCTTTTAAAAAGATTATAGGCACTTTGCAGCATAAATTCAATTCTACAAAGTGCCCTAAATCCGCTTTTGAAAAGAGAATAATTATTCTACTCGTCTTTTACAATAAGTTTAATCTTATTAGAAGTAGGAGTATTTGCATTTTTAGTTTGTGTTTCAATACTTTCTTTGTCTACAGCAATTCCAAGACATGCTACAAAATCAAGCACATCTTCAGAAAGAACAGAA
The DNA here is from genome assembly GCA_902797305.1 of uncultured Spirochaetaceae bacterium. Lineage (GTDB taxonomy): Bacteria > Spirochaetota > Spirochaetia > Treponematales > Treponemataceae > Treponema_D. The sequence continues at coordinate 2,221 of CADBSK010000035.1, forward strand.
ACATAATCTGCCTTTGTTGCATAAATTACATCTTTCTGGCACATAAACTCCGAAAGCTGACTGCGGAATTTATCTGTATCAATTCTTGTTCCATTAAAGAAGTAAATAGTTGTAAAGCCGTGAATTTTTGCAAGGCGGTTACAGAGATTTTCAAGGCCTGTACTAAATCCTTCTCCAACTTCTTTTTGAACCAGCTGTTCAGCAAATACATACAAAGCGCGCTTATGTTCCGAAACTACTTCTGTATTTTTTTGTACAACTTTACTTGATTCAAAAGCAAGATTCTGCATAAACATTCTATTGTCTGTGCTTGCAATCACTTCTTCAATTGGTTCAAACTCTGGTTCTTCCGCAATGGATTCTGCAGCACTTGAAAGTGTAACTGCCTGATCAGCAGAAAGAACTTTATCTGCAGCAAGTTCCTCTTCGGTAGCAGCAGGGATGTCCATAATAGAAAAACCTTCAAATTCCTTGTCCTGCTGCATAATCTGATTCAAGCGCTCTTCCATTGTATCTTCATCAGCAGCTTTACCAACGGTAACCTTCATTGTTGGTTCAGACAAATCCATTACATCGTCACTTCTAGGTTCTAGGCAAGACAGTTCAATTTCTTCCTGACTTGCTTCAGGAATATCGTTAATAGAAAAAACTTCGTCGCCAAACATCTGTCCCTGAGCCATAATCTCAGCAAGACGATCTTCTACACTGTTTTCTACAGGGAAGTCAAAATTATCATCCATTTGTTGTTCCTGATTATCCATAGACTCTTCCACCTCTGGCATTTCTGCATTTAATGAAACATTCTGTAATTCCTGTTCAGACAAAGTTTCACTCTGAGACTCAGCATCATCCCCAAAAGATGAAGACTCTTCTGAGCAAGCAAGCACAGAACTTTCTTTTTCTTCTTCTGTGGCTTCAGGAATATCTTCAATTGAAAAGTTACCTGTATCGTACATTTTATTCTGGCCAAGAATTTCTGAAAGCATTGAATCCATGGCGCTGTCGGAATCAAGCTGTGCATCGTTTAATGAAATTTCAATTGTATCGTCACCTTGGTTCTTAACAATTGATTCATTTTCGTGCTCCATAACATTTTCCTCTTTTACACTATTTTTTTCATCTTCTGTTGCAAACAGAGTTGTTTCTTCTTCATTTTCATCATCTGTTGAATCAAAGTCGATTATTGACGGATTCTGATCTTCTGGTAATTCCTTAAATCCTGGCAAACTTACCTGTGCGCGTTTTGGAACTTCAAACACAGGAGTTTCTGTTCCATCGTCCTCGATTTTATAAAGAACTGTACAATCATCATTTGTTTTGAAATTTACATTGTCTTCGGGGATTCGGATGTGGCTTAGATTTGGACAATCCACAACGATATCCTTTTCAACTTCTTTTAAATTAGAAGAAAGAACAATTGCCCTTAAATTCTGGCAGTTACTAAAAGCATTTGTACAGATTTTTTCTACTGAACTAGGAAGAACAATCGTTGTAACACTGGAACAACCATATGCAACACATTCCGGTAAAACTTTAACTCCACCTCTAAAAGGAATTTCTTTTAAGGCTGAGCAACAATAAAACATGTATGGAGGAAATTCATCAAGATGAACGGGAAGATGAACTCTTTCAAGTTTAGGACTATTTCCAAAAGCATTTGCACCGATTTCTGTTACAGAATCAGGTAAATCGATAAAAGTTAAGTCACAGCACGAAAAAGCTTCTTCTTCTATGCGTCTAGCTCCAACCGGAACTTTACCTGTAAATTCATTAGAATTAGAGTCGATTCCAACTACGGTTTTGTAATCGGGAGTATATAAAAGCCCATTTTTTTTAGCAACAAGTTCTTCCATACAAACTATTTTAGAGTTGAAATGGTAAATGGGCAAGTAAAAAAGGCACCTCCAGAAAAAATTCTTTCAGTGCCTTTTCAATATAAAATATTTAAATTTTATTTGTTAAGGTATTCAACTACGAGCTGGCCCATTTTCTTTGTTCCAACAAGTTTACCAGCAGCCTTAACTTCTTCAAGGTGGCTTCCGGCAATGTCACCTGTGCGGTAACCTGCATCAAGAACATCGTTTACAGCTTTTTCAACTGCCTTAGCTTCTTTTTCAAGACCAAAGCTGTAGCGCAAAAGCATGGCAGCAGAAAGAATTGTAGCCAATGGGTTAGCCAAATCTTTACCTGCAATGTCAGGAGCAGAACCATGAATTGGTTCATAAAGTCCAGGACCTTTTCCATCTCCCAAAGAAGCAGAAGCCAGCATACCGATAGAACCAGTAATCTGGCTTGCTTCGTCAGAAAGAATATCACCGAACATGTTGCTTGTAGCAATAACATCAAACTGGCGTGGATTACGAACAAGCTGCATAGAAGCATTGTCGATGTAAAGGTAAGAAAGTGTTACTTCTGGGTAGTCCTTTTTTACATCTTCTGCAACGCGTCTCCAGAGCTGGCTTGAGTTAAGGATGTTTGCCTTATCTACAACGCAAAGTCTCTTCTGACGCTTCATAGCATATTCAAAGCCCATGCGAACAATGCGTTCGATTTCTGGACGTGTATATTTTTCTGTATCCCAAGCTGTGTTCTGGTCTTCGCTTGTTCCACGTTCACCAAAGTAGATACCACCAGTCAATTCACGAACGATAAGAATATCAAGACCATCACCTACGATTTCGTCTTTAAGTGGACATGCATCTTTAAGCTGCTTCCACATAACGGCTGGACGAAGGTTAGCAAATACTTTCATACCACCGCGCATACCAAGCAAAGCCTTTTCTGGGCGGATTTCTGAAGGAAGGTTATCCCATTTTGGACCACCTACAGCACCAAGCAATGCAGCATCAGACTTAAGACAAATATCAAGCTGATCCTGTGGAAGTGGATGTCCAAACTTATCGATAGCACAACCACCAGCCAAAACGTTTTTATAATTCCATTTGTGACCGTACTTTTTTGCAATAGCGTCAAGAACATTAACAGCTTCTGCAACTACATCAGGACCGATTCCGTCTCCAGGAATCAAAGCAATAGTCTTTTCCATTTATATTTCCTCTATTTAATATAATTTTCTGTTTACGATAATATTAGCGAATTGCGTTAGTCTGTGCAATTATGGATATTTGTCTTAAATATCTTTCAAAAACTCTTTTACCTTAGGTAGGGCGCGTTCAGCAGTTCTTCTTCCTTCCATATAAACTCTCTCAAGTTCATCAGGATTTTTTTCTGTACGACTTATCCCTAAAGAAGTTTCTGGAGCCAGAACTAAACAGGAACCTTTCTTTTCTTCATTAAAGATGTATTCAGTTTCTTTGTTATACATTTCATGCCTTTTTGCCATGGCATTTACAAGAGCAGGATATTTTCTTAAAAAAAGTTTCATAAGGCCAAGCATTTTATTCGGCTTTTTTATAAACGAACGGGGTTGTGTCAAAATAACTATATTTTTCTCGTACCCAATACTCTGAAAATATTCCAATGGAATTGAATCAGTCATTCCACCATCAAGGAGGGTAAAACCATCCACCTTAACTGGTTTTGAAACTAAAGGCATACTGGCACTTGCACGCATCCAGGTAAGATCCTTGTCATCACAGGTTTCAAGCTTTTTATATACAGGCTTACCTGTTATTGCATCACTTGCAACTACATAAAATTCCATTGGGTTATTTTTATAAGCATCAAGATCAAAATAATCTAATTTTTTAGGAAGTACATCGTAGCAAAACTTTGCCCCGTACATGTCTCCTGTTAAGAGAAGTGACCTGAAACTGCAATATCTCCAGTTACCGGCGAATCGTTTATTATAACGAATAGCTCTTCCCGGTTGACGGCTTTTATAATTACATCCAAAAGTTGCTCCTGCGCTAACCCCGATAGCCCCATCAAAGACGATTCCATTCTCCATAAATACATCGAGCACACCGCTTGTAAACATTCCGCGCATTGCGCCGCCTTCTAAAACGAGCCCCTTTTTCACTTTTATTTTTATTTTCCTAAATGCTTTTCGATGTCGTTGATAAGTTTGTATTCAAAGGAATCGCAGAGAGCAAGCCAGCTGGCTTCCATTACGTCACTTGATACACCTACAGTTGTCCAAGAGTTTTTGCCGTCACTGGATTCGATAAGAACACGAACTTTACTTGCTGTTGCACTCTTACCATCCAATACACGAACCTTATAGTCGATAAGTCGAATCTGATTTACAGCCGGATAGAAACGGCTCAACGCCTTGCGAAGGGCAATATCCAGAGCATTTACAGGACCGTCACCTTCGCCTGCAGTCACTTCTATCTGACCTTCTACTTCGAGTTTGATCTGAGCACAAGCGCAAACGCCTTCTTCTGGACGAGGATTAACTCCGTTTGTCTGATAGTAATGCAATTTAAAGAATGGCTTATAACGACCGATTACCTTGCGGGCAAGCAATTCAAATGAACCGTCTGCTCCCTCGAACTGATAACCTTCAAATTCAAGTTCCTTCATCTTTGCAACAAGTTCTGCAACACAAGGACTAGATTTTGTAATTGTTGGGTCTATTTTCTGAATTTTTTCGATAATTGTAGCACGCCCCGCAACTTCACTCATAAGGAAGACACGTTCGTTTCCAACAGTTTCTGGAGCGATATGCTCATATGCTTCAGGATTTTTTAGAACTGCATCGATGTGCATTCCGGCCTTGTGACTGAAGGCACTACCACCTACAAAAGGAAGCTGACTGTTAAGAGCTATATTTGTAATTTCTGCTACGCGCTTAGCAATGTCTGTGAGTTCCTTCATTTTTTCGTCAGCAATACACTTGTAACCCATCTTTAACTGAAGATCAGGGATAATACAACTTAAGTTAGCGTTTCCTGTTCTTTCACCAAAACCAAGAAATGTTCCCTGAACGTGACGGGCACCGCTTTCTACCGCAACAAGGCTGTTTGCAACTGCAAGACCACAGTCATTATGTGTGTGAATACCGATTACTGCACGATTTCCAATGCGTTCAACTGCTGCTTTTACGGCTTTTTCGCAGTCCTTGAGCATACAGCCACCTTTTGTTTCGCAAAGTGCAAGAGTTTCTGCTCCGCCTTCTACGGCAGCTTCAAGAGATTTGAGGGCATATTCAGGATCTGCAAGATATCCTGTAAAATAGTGTTCTGCATCATAAACAACATGACGACCGTTTTCTTTTAAGAAAGCACAGGTATCACGAATCATTGCAAGATTTTCTTCTAGTGTAGTTTTAATGATGTCTGTTACCTGGAAAGTCCAGCTTTTACCAAAAATTACTACATATTCTGTACCAGCTGCCAGTAAAGACTGAAGATTAACATCTTCTGCACATTTAATATCCTTGCGGCGTGTTGAACCAAAAGCAGCAAGTTTACTTGTTTTAAGGTGAATCTTTTTCATTTCCTGGAAGAATTCCATATCCTTCGGATTGCTACCAGGGTTTCCAGCTTCTATTAAACCAATTCCAAGATCATCTAGTGCCTGACAAATGTGAATCTTATCCTGAACTGAAAAACTAATTCCCTCACCCTGAGCTCCATCACGCAAAGTGCTATCCAAGATTTCTACATTTTTATCAGACATACACAACCTCTTTCTGTTTTTTTCTAAGTTATTTTACAGAAATAGAAGAACTTAGGCAATGATACTGTATTTATAAAAAATCCATCCCGTTTATCTTTCAAATACGGAATGGATAAAAGAGATTACTCTTTTGTTATGTCGCAGATATTATCTGGCTCAAAACCTTTGCATTCTACGATAACATCGGTCTTATAATTTGTATCATAGCCTTCGCAAGAAGAATCGTTGATCCGCAAATAATATGGAGACTCTCCATTCTCCTGGGCAATTGCCAATTCTTCGATATTATCAACAAGAATATAATGATGATCAGTATATTCAGGAGGAACTTCTCTAAAAAATGAAACACTGGCCGTACCTTTGCAACTATATGATGTGTAAGTTTCAAATTTTAAGATAATATTTTCATCTTCCCCGTATTTTCTGACCGTATATGGAATACCATCCAATTCAACAGTTTTTCCATCAGTAGAAGCAACTACTTTCGTAGTATAAGCAAACCAAGTAGGCATTTGATTATCACAGCCAAACAAAAAAATACATAATAAGGGTATAATTGCAAGTTTAAGTTTATTTTTTAACAACATGTGCACTCCATAAATGGTAATAGGTATTTTCATGCTCAACACATTCCCCAGTATCATCAGAATCAGTTCCATTATCATGAATAATATAATAGCGTTCTGTAGCATTTACATCCCAAGTCCACCATAAAAACTGATAATGATAAGTTGGATACACATATTTATATCCCATTATTACTCTGTAATGCCAAGCAAGATCTTTCCAATCTTGAAACAGTTTAGAACTTCTTAATGATACAGAAGGATATCCGGTGTTATCAATATTTTTTTTCACAGTATCAAAGAAGTGTAAAAAATCTGTTTCTAGTTTGAAATTAGTAAGTTTACTTAAACCATTGCTTAATTGGGAATATACTTTTGGGCCGGTACCGATTGTTTCACCAAAGGTTTCATACAATGCTTTTAATTTCCAATAATTATTTACAGTCGGACAATCAGGATATCCAGATTCTTCTCCAAAACCAAGAGTGATAAAAGCCATACAGTTTGGACCACAATATTCTCCGAATGAAGGTGTCCAATCTTTTTTATTATACCATCTATCCAAAGTTACAATGGTATCAGCCTGCCAGTTTCTTGAACCACTCGACATTGCATTAAGAAGTTCTTCTTCTGATACATTGATAATATTGTTCTCTACAGAATCAATAAAAGCCCAATAGTCAGAAAGTTTTGCTTCTTCTTCTTCATAATGGCGCATTGCTTCCTGATACTTTTCTTTGTCATCCAAGCCAAGCTGCTTGAGTAATTCTTCATCCGCATTCATTATGATTTCTTTTGCAGATACTTCTGTTTCAACTGGTTCTGAATAATCTTCTCCACTTAAAACATCAATAGCTCTGGATGTTTTGAAATTCTTAGAAACAATTTTTGACGGATAACCTGCATCGATAAGTTTATTATTCTGATTTAATAAACTTCGTGTAACAGTCTCTTGAACCGGTGTTGCATATGGAAGAATGTAACGAACAGGTTCTCCCTCTTTTTTATTTGCAACACAGGAAATTGCACCAACTTCTTTTCCGTCTTTAATAACACGGAACTCGTAGAATCTCGGCTCTTCTGTAAGTGAATTGTAAATAACTACAGGTTTGTCAGATAAGCTTGCACCTTCCCATGAATAATGACTAGAGAAATTATTCATAGCTTCTAATGCAAAAAATCTGGAAACTTTGTAATTTACAAAGCCCTCCCCTGCAAATGTACAAAGCAAATTTTCATCTGCATAAGGTGTAGGCGTTTCTACCTCGGAAGCCTGCTCTGATCCCTTACATCCATAAAACCCTAATCCAGTAAGCAAAAGCACAGCAAGAACGGGTTTTACCATCCTTTTCTTTTTCATAAAAACCTCTCTATTTTTTTATCGAATCTTTTTGATTCATTAAAAAGGTAACATAGGATTTTTGACAAATAAACTATCTAAAAACGAATTAACCGCGGTTAATATGCGAATTAACCACGGTTAATTTATAATATATATTCATTTAAATAACATAATAGTACCATATTGTCATAAGGACAATTTATGTATAAAATGTCCTTATTATGGAAAGAGCGAACATCTATCATAGACTTATGATTTTATTTGGATTAATTACTGTTACAACGGCTGCAGTTATTGGTGTTTTTTTTGGAGAGCATTGTTCTTACTACATTCCATACAGCAACAAATTTATTCCGATAGTACATATTTTATGCTCTATAGGTACAATCATAATGCTTATCAAACCTTCATTACTGCCATTACAAGCATTCATACTTGAAATAGAAAGTATCGTCTGTTGCATGTCAAATTTTGGAGAAATCGGATTAATTCTTTTCACAGTATTAGTTGTAACCCTATATTTAAATCTATTCTTTGACAAAAATACCAAATTAAAAATTTCTCTCATGTTTACTATTTGGGTAATTCAAGATTTAATCACATTTCCATTTGGTACTGTAAGATTTTTCATGTTAACTTCACTTTCAACTTTTTTCTGCTTCTTTATGGTGTACTTTTATTCAAAAATCGAGATAAAAAAAGGTACAGTAAAATTCTATGACAGTAAGAGACATAAAAACCTGCCGCCTCCAGGCTCTGATCTTTATATTAATAATTTTGACCTGACAGACCGACAGATAAAACTTCTTCAAAAATTTTTATCCGGAATTGAAAATTACAATCAGTTAAAGGAAGAAATAAGATATTCCCTCTCAACAGTAAAAAGAGAAATGACCATTATTTGCCAGAAATTTGACACAGCAAATATAATAGAACTCAAGCATCTTTTATCTCAATACAAAATCATTTTCTAAGTCACTACAAAAAAAACTCCGCCCAGTGACACTAGGCGGAGAAACCATTATAAAAAACTAACCTTACAAGGCTAATCTTACCAGTTTAAGAGCTACTCTTCTGCATCCTGCAAAGCATCGTACCCTTGTTCACCTGTACGAACTTTTACAACATTTTCTACCGGAATTACGAAAATTTTTCCGTCTCCGATATGTCCTGTGTACAGAGCCTTCTTAGTAGTTTCAATAACTTCTTCTACAGGAACCTTTGCTACAAAGATATCAACACGAATCTTTGGAAGAAGTGTTACATCAAGAGGTGCACCACGGTAGTATTCTGTTCTACCTTTCTGCATGCCGCATCCCATTACGTTGCTGACAGTCATTCCTGTTACCCCAATCTTGTTGAGAGCCTGCTTTAATGTATCAAACTTACTCTGGCGTGTTACGATACTGATTTTGGTAAGTTTACTTTGAGTTGAACTTGCCTTTGTTACAGGAATTGCTGTATTTAAATCTACTCCGATTGTTGCAGCTTCCTTTAGATCTTCCGAAGAGAAGCTTTGTGCAAATCCCGCATAAGAGTTTTCGATACCATGTTCAAGCTTATCAAGTCCTATGATTTCTTCCTGAGCACTTGCACGCAAACCGTGGAACTTCTTGATTAAAGCAAATGTAATAATCATACAAACTGCAGTCCAGAGAATGATTGTAAATTCTCCAAGACACTGAATACCAAGCTGCTTAAAACCATGTCCGTAGAACAAACCTGTGTCAACACTGAACAAACCAGCAGAAAGGGTTCCCCAGATACCGTTAGCAAGATGTACTGCTACAGCACCAACTGGATCATCAATATGGAGTTTCAAGTCAACAAACTCAACAACTATAACAACAAGGAATCCTGCTACAGCACCAATAATTGTTGCACCAAGAGCATCTACACAAGCACAGGTTGGTGTAATTGCAACGAGCCCTGCAAGACTTGCATTCAATGTCATAGATACATCAGGTTTACCGTTCTTAACCCAGGTAAATATCATAGTTACCACAGCTGCAACAGCAGGAGCGATTGTTGTAGTTGTAAATACAGCAGCCAATCCACCGATTCCTTCCAGCTGCGTACATGCAGCACCGTTAAAGCCATACCATCCAAACCACAATATAAATGTACCTAAAGCACCTAATGTAAGGGAGTGACCAGGAATAGCATGAACGCCAGTTACCTTACCCTTTTCATCACGATCGTACTTACCAATGCGAGGACCAAGAAAAATTGCTCCGATTAAAGCAGCTGTTCCACCTACAGAATGAATTGCAGCTCCTCCTGCAAAATCAATAAATCCCATCTGACAGAGCCAGCCCTGTGAGTTCCAAACCCAACCAGCTTCGATCGGATAAACTACTGCAGAAATTATTGCAGAATAAATACAGTAAGCACTGAACTTTGTTCGTTCTGCCATTGAACCACTTACAATAGTTGCTGCAGTTGCACAGAAAACAAGATTAAATACAAAACTAGACCAGTCTAAATCAGCAAAATTAGTAAAAAGCTGCATATTAGGCTTACCAATAAGTCCAAACAGATAGTTTTCGCTCATCATAAGACCAAAACCAAGAAACATAAACATAGGAGTTCCGATACAGAAGTCCATTAAATTTTTCATTATAATGTTTCCGGCGTTTTTAGCCCGAGTAAAACCTGTTTCGACCATTGCAAATCCGCACTGCATAAAGAATACAAGCGCAGCCCCAATCAAGAACCAGATTGCATATGCCTCTTTACCTGCAGCCTGCTGAGCCAGAGATGCAACTTGTTCTAGTGTAACTTCTGTTTCCATATTTACCCCCTGAAACAAAAAAAGGCAACGAAACTTTGTTTAAAACTAAACAAGCCTCATTGCCTAAAATGCATAAAAAAAGGCTGTAGAAACAATTTCTACAGCCTCATTACTGATGTTTTTATTTATAATGATTCTAAAAAGAAATGTCAATATGACTCGACATAATACACAGGACAAACGCATTATATTTGACTTTGTATCAAAAATGGCGCGAAGGAGCAAACTGGCTTACAAAAACACTCGTTTTGTGCTGCCGCGTGA
>CADBSK010000036.1 GCA_902797305.1 uncultured Spirochaetaceae bacterium
CAGCACAAAACGAGTGTTTTTGTAAGCCAGTTTGCTCCTTCGCGCCATTTTTGATACAAAGTCAAATATAATGCGTTTGCCCTGTATAATATCTATATAACGCTTGATAAAAAAAGTTTACTGTAATAAAATCTGACCATTGTGTTATATAGATATGGAACTGATAAAAATGGCCGCCCGGTAAAAAAGGCGGTCATTTATACTAAAAACGAACATAAAATACCAAAAGGACGAATCGATCCTGACGCTATACATATTATTCAGCGACTAAGAGATACAGGGTATAAAGCTTACATTGTAGGCGGAGCAGTTAGAGACTTAATCGTTGGTAATACACCAAAAGATTTTGATATTGTAAGCGACGCAACTCCTTCTAAAATTAAAAGACTATTCAGAAATTCTCGTATAATTGGAAGAAGATTTAGAATTGTTCATGTTATCTGTGGCACAAAAATATTTGAAGTAAGTACTTTCAGATCTATTTCAGAAGGTTCTGTGGGTAATGAATTTGGAACTATCGACGAAGATGTTCAACGCAGAGATTTTACATTAAACGCATTGTATTATGACCCTATAACAGAGCAGGTTATTGATTATGTTGGCGGAATCAAAGACATACAGAAAAAGGTATTAAAACCTGTAATTCCACTGGATAGAATTTTTGTGGAAGATCCAGTGAGAATGCTGCGTGCAATTAAGTATTCAGCAAAGACCGATTCAAAAATGTCTTTTAAACTAAGACGAAAAATCAGAAAAAATGCAAGTTTACTGGCATCTGTAAGTCCTTCCAGATTAACAGAAGAATTATTAAAAATCCTTAATAGCGGACATGCAGAAAAAATTGTAGCAGAAGCTCTTGATACTGATTTATATATGGCTCTTCAGCCAGCTGCAACTGCTATGATGTACGCTGATAAAAAATTTGAAAAAAACTATATGGAAAACATGCATCAACTTGATGAGTTAGTAAAACAAAATCCAGAAGCACGACTTGGAGATAAACTAGTTTTCCTTATTAAGAGTTTTATTCAAAGTTTAACAGACTGGGAAAAAGAAGCAGAATTTCAAACTTCAAACGGAGAATTGTACATAAAAACCTGGACTGAATGCCGTAATTTTGTTTTACCGATGAATCCTCAAAGAATTGAGCTTGAATATGCAATTAAAACCGTTCTTGCCAGCCTGGGAATTACTGTTAGATCTAAAAAACGCCCTGCAAAAAAGCCTGTTGATAAAAAATTAAAAATCGCAGAATAAAGGGATAAGCCAAAAGAAATTATTTATCAGACTGAGTAGATTTTTCTGCAAAATTTGTTCCGGTAATTTTATCAATTACAATACTGACTTCCTCAATTAGAATGCCGGTATAACTTTCGATTTTGTCGATAATGTATTTTTGCATTTTATGGATTTTTCCAGTAAGTTGAGTTCCAAAGGGAACATCAATGGTGATAATAATTCTATAACCACGGTTATCGGTTTTTATTATCATCTTTTTTACCCGAACAGCTTCATCGCATTCTGCTACACAATGCATTACCATCTGAGTAAGGGCTGCTTCAGAAATTTCTATTCTGCCTTTCTTGGAAAACTCTGGTTGTACGATGGATTTTTCAAACATTTTACCATCGTTTTTATTCAACAACTTTTTCTTGCGGAAAAATAATTTTAACGAATCACTAAAAATCTGAGGATAATTTCTCTTAATTTCAATGGATGGAACAGGAATTACATGTTTTCCTTCCACCTGACGGGATTTAATTGCCTTCTGAATTTCTTCCTGACTAGCAATTTCTTCGATATGAATAATCTTTTGTGGAGGAGGAAGCTGCAATCTGGTAGCAATTTTGAAAACCATCTTTTCGGAGGTTCCAAGAATCAATAACTTTTTAATCTTAGCTTTTTTCCAGGCCTTTGCAACTTCATCTCTATGATCTTTATCATCAAAAAGGGCAACACGAACGGCACCCATATAGTTTTTTTCTCTCTTTGCAGAGTGCCCCGCAAGAATTTTATCGTTCTGTATCAGTAATCCGTCATCGATTAAAGCATCGATTCCATATTTTTCGGCAAGAAGTTTAGAACGGAAACTTTTTCCAGTTCCACTTTCTCCAACAAGAGCGTATACCGTACAAGGCTTAAAATTGTTAACAATATCCTGAAAAAAACTAGCCATATGTTATAGTATAATCTTAGTAGCGGTGTTTTTCAAGAAAATCTACAAAAGCTTTAGGTTCTGGCGCTTTAATTTCCATTGGTAAATCAAGGGGATTTTCACTACCAAACTTTAAAATTGAAGCATGTAAAAAATACTCTTGTTCCTGTAATTTTACTTTTGATCCATATGCTGAATCCCCAAGTAATACATAACCATGACTTGCAGCTTGACTTCTGATTTGATGAGTTCTACCGGTAAAAAGATAAATTCTTGCATATGTAAAGTCTGTTCCATTATAATTTCCGTAATAAACGGGTTCAACTTTTGTAACAGCTTTTTTTGCAATTAAATCAATGTTTTCTGAATCAGACATAACTTTGACAGTGTGAAATGATTTTTTTTCTTTGTCATTATCTTCTTTTTGAATGTAATCAATCCATTCTTCGGTTTTATTAAGATGGCCAGTTAAAACTGCGTGGTAAATCTTAGAAATAGAATGATTTGCTATGTTTTCAGAAAACCATCTTGCTCCCTGTAAATCCCAGCTAAAGGCTAATAAACCTGTTGTCTTTCTATCAAGTCGATGCAATGGCCCCGGCATGAAAGAAATTGAAGTGATATTTTGATTTTTTAAGTAATAATCCTGTACCTGTTTATCTAGAGAATTATCAAAACCATGAACAGTCACGTCATAAGGTTTATTTATAATTAAAATATGTTCATTTGAAAAAATTATATTTAAGGATTTTTCAGGCGCATCTAGAGAGTTGATGTTTTGCATTTCGTTTTTATTCTTTGAATAGAGAAGAAAAGATGCTACGGAGATTTTATCACCTTCAAAAACATGGGTTCCAGGTTCGCATTTTTTATCGTTAAGTTTAATCAGGCCTTTTCTCATAGTTTTATAAAGGGAAGAAAGATTTTCTGACGATAAAAATTTTCTGATTACTTTATCAAGACGACGATCGTTATCATCTTTACCTGCTGTGACGGTAGTAAAATCCATAAGAGAATAATATAGTAAAATTTAAGTTAACTCTAGTAAAATAAAACATCTTGAGTTATAATATTCGTTATGCTAAGTAATTTGAGCGAAAATTTAAAGAGCTTTTTATTAAACCCAGTTTTTTTATCTTGTATTTCAAGCTGGTTTGCAGCTCAATTTTTAAAGACAGTAATAAGTGTTTTATACGGGAAAATTCATACAATTTCAGAACTTATTGAAAGTCTTATATGGCGAACAGGAGGGCTTCCTTCAAGTCACTCAGCTTTAGTTTGTTCACTATGTACATCTATAGGCTTTAAAAACGGAATTAAATCCGATATTTTCATACTTTCATTTATTTTTTTGATGGTAACTGTAAGAGATGCAGTGGGAGTAAGACGTTCAAGCGGTATTCAGGCAAAAAAAATTAATGAAATCGGAAAAAATTTAAAACAAAAAGAAATACTTGATTATAAACCAATTAAAGAGGTAAATGGTCATACGCCTTTAGAAGTAACCTTAGGTTGTCTTTTAGGCTTCTTTATCGGTTTGGCTTTTTCTATACTCTAAAATGTCTTTTATAAAAAAAATTGTTTTACCATCTTTTATAATTTTACTCACTGTTTTTTTACTCTTCATATTTAGAAGTGTGCCAGTTACTAAATTGTGGACAGGTTATTCAACTATATATGTACAAAAAGATGCTTCAGTTGAAGAGGTAGTATCAATTCTCAAAAAAAATGGTATTAGTGAAATTATTTACCTTGAAAATCAGAGAGTTCCACTTGCAATCTCAAAAGAAACGCCAGAAATTGCGCTTGCTTTAAGTGGTTCAGAAAAATCCGACTACCTCCAGAAAAGAAATCTTTATTTTTTTGATAACTCTCAAAACTTTAAGCTTTATTATGTAGAAGACAAATATGAACATCAGGCACTTATAGCCCAGCAGGAATTACAGCAAAAAGGTATTAAATGCGGAATAAATGCAAGTTCAAGTTATCCATTTTTAAGTATCCTAATCTGTATAATTTTTGCTTCTTTACTAGTTTTCTATTCAAACAATAAAAAACTTGCAGTTTTATCAATGATATTTCCTGTTTTATTATGTTTTTCTATCCCATTTTACACAGTAATGGCCAGCAGCTGCCTTTTAATGTACGGAATTTTTATTTCGATAAAATTGTGGAACAGAGAAGGTGCAGTTAAGCGTTTATTAACAAATAAGATATTAATTTCCTTTGCATCATTTTCTTTAATTTTGATGCTTTTAATATCATTTAAGGCCATTTTGTTATATATAATAACGCTTGTAGGAATATACTCTTCAATCTTTCTTTATAACAACCTAAGTACTTTGATTAACTCAAGATATTCAGTGAATTTTATCAATATCAGGCCTGCAAGATTTATATCACTTATCGAAAAAAACTCTACCATTTGTATGCTGATTTGTGCAGCAAGTCTTCTTTCAATATTAACTTTTGCTTCTTTATCCAGCGTAATTCATCCTTCAACAAATAAAGGTAGTCAAAGTGGACTTCTTTTACCAGGAGTTTCTTCATCAGGTTCTTTACCTGATATCAATGATTTTATCGACTGGCGATGGGAAACAATGACTTATCCTTATATTTCTGTAAATGAAAAAAATTATAAAAATGATAAAAAACAGACAATTAGCTTTGTAAAATACAGTATTGAAAATGGCTTAATTGTAAGTAAAACATATCCATTGAGTTTTGACGATGAGTTTATAAAAAATTCTTATCAGTCAATTCAAGATTTAGATTATCCGGCTTTGGAAAAAATCTTTACATCCCAAAGAAAAAAACAAAGGGCAGGGTATATTGCCTCTGGTTCACAAACGATTAATTTTTTTATTATAATACAACTTATTATTGCCTTTTCTATCCCGGTTGTTTTTTATTTTCTTTCAACCGCAAATAGAATTAAGAGATGGGAGAAAAAATGACTGTTTTTCCAGTAAATTATGGTGTCAAAAAGAATGCATATAAAAAAACTGTAAATGGATTTTTACCTTCATCTGTTGTAATTCCTCTATATCTCGAAGAATCTGGTGAATGTGAACCTCTAGTTAATCCAGGAGACAAAGTAACTGAAGGACAATTGATTGCTGTCAGTAAAAATAAATCGTTAAAGTCAAATGTAAATATCTTTTCTCCTATTCCAGGTACTGTACAATCAATTGAATTAACAATCATGCCGCGGGGTAAAACTGTTTATGGTATTAGAATAAAACTTCAGGGAACTTTTTCATATCTTGGAAAAAAAATAAAACCTCTGGATATAAAAAGTTTTAGTCCTAGTTCTGTAATAAAAAAAATATCTAATTATGGTATTTTCAATTCATTTATAACAAATGAACCAAAAGTATTTTCAGAACAGTTAGAAAAAGCACGCAAAAATACTAATAAATTACTCATTGTTAGACTATTTGACGAAGATCCTTCTAGAATGGCAGATCAACTAGTTACATCGTTATTTATCCAACAGGTATTTACTGGAGCAGAATTAACAGCTCTAGGAATGGAAGCAGACGGTATTGTTTTTGTTGGCGATAAGGATTTTATCGAAAGCGATTTGATAAAAAATCACTCTTTTCAAATTCCTGTTACAGTCTTACAAGCTGATTCAAAAAAATATCCTTCAACATTTATTCGCGAAATTTGTGACAATGCTAAAAAAGTCATTAAAGAAACTCCATTTGATAAAATCAATAAACACGATGTTTATACGGATTCTACAACAGTTTTTGAAGTTTATCGAAGCCTTTGTTTTGATAAACCAGTAATTGACAGATATATTCATATATCTGGAGATTGTATTCCTGCAAGCGGATTTATCAGAGTGCCTCTTGGAACTACTATTATGAACCTTGCAGAGCATTGTGGTGGCTTTATAAAATCACCAGCTGCAATAATCGTTAACGGTATGATTAATGGTGTTGCTGCAGTAAGTTTAGACGCTCCAGTAACAAAGTATATTAAATCAATCAGATTTTTACCTTCAATGCAGTCTCCAGATCAGAGACAGTCTGTTTGTGTTCGTTGTGGTAATTGCCGTAGAGTTTGCCCTCGACAGATTTCTCCTGATATTATTTTTAGACATATTTCTGGTGGCCTTGCAGCTAGTCCAGAGTACCTGAAATCAGCAGCTCTATGTGTTGACTGCGGTTTATGCAATTCTGTTTGTCCTGCAAGATTACCCCTTAGTCAGAGTATTTATAACTATAAAAGTGGAGATATAAATGACAACCAGTAAAATAAATAAAGTTCTTATAAGACCTTTTACATACATACATGACTCAATAGGAAATGAAGCTACAAAAATTTTATGTTTATTATGTGTACAGGTAATTCTTCTGGCTATAACACAAAGCTGGAGAAGTTTGTTTAATGTAATTGCAACCGTTTTTGGGTCAGTTGGAGCATATTACATCAATCAAAAATTCAATAAATATGATATACAAGATTATTTTTCTCTTTTGATTAGTATTGTTCAGGGGTTAATTACAGGAATGCTGGTTCCATCTACTTTTATGCCAGTTTCTGTATTTTTTATAACAATGATTGTAATGCTTGTAGTTAAGCATTTTTTTGGAGGCTTTTCTTATTCCTGGGCCAACCCATGTGTTTATACAGTTGTAATTTTATGGATTGTTGGCTATAAGCTTTTTCCTCAATATTTGATTACATCTGATTTACTTACAATGCGTAATCCATCTCAATATCTTATCGAGAACGGATTTTTTAAAATTTATTCTCAGGACAGCAGCATTACAGACGCATTAAATACTTCTATTTTCAGCATATTTAAAGTATCTGTTCCAGAAGGTTATGTATCTTTATTCTGGGATACTCAATCAATAATTCCGGCATTCAGATTTAACTTTATTACTATAATTTCTTCTCTTTTGTTATTCTGTGATGACCTTGTAAAAATTATAATTCCTGCATTATTTTTATTTGTATATATTCTTCTTGTACGTATTTTCGGAACTGTACTTTACAGCAATTCCCTAATGCAAGGAGACATGATTTTAGCACTTTTAACTAGTGGAACATTATTTATTGCAGTATTCGTAATTGGCTGGTATGGAACAACTCCAATTTCAATTGGAGGAAAAATTGCATACGGTATAGTAGCAGGAATTCTCGCATTTTTAATTTGCGGAAATGGAACAAGTCCTGTTGGAATGGCGTTTACAGTTTTAATCTCAAATGTTGTTTCTATAATTATTCAACAATATGAAAACAGAAGAGACAGAATTAACCTGATTAAAATGTTAAATTCCGCAAAACTTATGGAGGATAACTAAAAAATGAGTGATTCAAAACAAGAAACTAAAGATTTTTTTAGAAACTATGGTATCCTCCTTGGAATTTTAATCGTATTTTTAGGAATAATATTTGGACTTTCGTTCTTAAATCGAAATTTATATTCAAATGGAATTCGAGATACAGTTCAGGAACTGTTGGATTCTAAGTTTGAAGACAAATATCTTATAAAAAACGAATTAAAAATTACAACAGGCATTGCCAACACGGCTTCTCTTTATGAAGTTTATTCAAAAGAGTCTGCAGAAAAATTTTACGTTACAGTAATTAGAACACCAACTATGTATGGACCTATGCCTGCTGTCTTTTTGTATAACAAGAATTCAGGACCATCTTTTATCGGATATTGTTGTGTTAAAGGGAGAGTTAAAAAAATACTTGAAGAAAATTCTAACGATATACGAATTACTTACTGGCTAACTAAAATTCAATCAATTGTTGAGAACTCTAAAAGATTGGAGGACAAATAATGACTAGAAAGGCTTTATCAGTTTACATGAGTGCCACTTGTGCTCTTATGATTGTTGCTCCAGGCCGTCTTGTTTGCGGTATTATTCTGGCATTAGAAATAATAATTTTAATGATGGCAGGAACTTTAGTAAGAGCAATGTGCCGTCAGTTTAATATTGGTAAAATTGCTAACACAGTAGTATTGGCCTCAATCGTATTTACAACAATCGTTATTAAACAACTATTAATGATGTTTATGCCAATCAATGCTCTTCAGATGAATTTTATTATTTTCATTCCTACAATTTCAACTTTTACGACAGTATTTTTACTTGATGAAAATACTTACACACTTAAAGAAGAATTGAAACTTAACATCGCTCCTGCATTATTCTTTGCTTTATACAGCATTATTTTCTCATTGATTCGAGATATACTCGGTTATGGAACAATCACTATTCCGTACTATAAAGATCAATTAGAAATAACTATATTCAACATTGATAGAGTTTCTATACTAACTTTCTTTGCAACCATTCCTGGAGCATTGATTCTTTCTTCATTAATTCTGGCTTCATACCTGACAACGGAAAAACGCTTTAATATTATTAAAAAGGCAGGAATTTTAAAATGATTTTTACTTTCTCGTATTATATTTTTGTAGTTTCTGCGGTTTTCTTTTATGGAATCGGATTAAATGATTCAACAATTGTATGTGACTCTATTCATAAACTTGCTTTAACTCTGATAAAAATGACTTTGACAATCATTTCTACAACATTAGCTTGTTTTTTAATACAAAAGCATTTTCTAATTCCTCTTAGACTAATTGATTTTATCCCCCTTATTGCGCTTGTAATTTACGTAATTTTTAATCTTTTAATTGAATCTGTTATAAGATTATCAATCAATAAAAATACAGCAGAATTCAATATAGGTTATCTCATTGTTTTACTTGCATTATACGAAAGTTCTACTATTATAGATTCTATAGCCATTTCAATAGGTTCATTTCTTTCTTTTGCAATTATATTACCAATCTTATACTCAATTAAAAAAAGAATTGAACTTGTAGGTAATATGGAATTACATGGAAACAAAAGAAGTTTAATTTTAATTTCTTTGGCAATTCTTGCTTCTTTACTTGCGGTTTGTAATGTTTCTTGGTTAATACCGGGGGTTTTACAGTGATTTTAAAAATAGTTCTACTAGTTTTACTATTTCTTATCTCTACAATTCTCGTAATACTTTTAGAAAAAGTAATTTTACCAACAGTTAAGAAACATACTCAAAACAATGAAAATATGCTCTTTGCCAGACATCAGCATATATTTACAAAATTAAAGCCTGTTGAACCAATTACAGAGGTAACTGCGAAGGCTTTTGTGTTATGTAATCCAGACAAGAGCTTTAATAAAAAGAATAATCTTAAGACAATGCCAGGGCAAAGCTGTACACTTATCAATTCAATTTATAATTCCTTAAATGACTGTAAATTCTCATGTATTGGGCTGGGTGACTGTAAAAAAGCCTGCCCTCAGCGTGCAATTGTTTTAAAAAATGATACAGCTGTTGTTACAGACTTATGTATTGGTTGTGGTCAGTGTATTGAAGTATGTCCAAAGCATATAATTAAGCTTATTCCATTAAATGCGACAAAAGAAACTAAATGTGCAAATCAGGAAGTTGAACTTACAACCTGTAATTCATATGAAAAAGCATTAAATGCTAAATGGACGCCTAAAAAAGGCTTTAAACTTTGGACATCTTGTTATAAACTTTTTTATAATAAAAAATAAAGATGAATAATATAACCCTGTGTTTTAGTTTAAAATCCTCTCGAATCGCTCCTTCGCGTCAAGAAGTATTTGAAAAAGATTATGAAAATGTTTATAAGCCTTTACTCAAATTTCTTGTCTCAAATCCGGAGTTCTGTTTTTCTTTTTCTTTTAACGGGGTTCAAATTGAATATTTGTTAAAAAAGCATCCTGAATTTTTTGAAATATTAAAACAACTAATTTCCAGAAAACAGGTAGAAATTTTAGGCGGTGGTTATTACGATCCAGCTTTTCCTCTGCTTTTACCTATCGATAGAGCAGGCCAGATTGAACTTTTAACAACAGAAATTAGAAAAGTTACAGGCAAAAGGCCTCGAGGAATAACCATTTGCGGAAGTATCTGGGATTATTCTCTTGTTTCCAACTTTAACAGTTCCGGAATGGAATATGTTTTACTGGATGAATCTTTAATCCCTCAGGATAAATTACGCTATCTACCTTTAATAATGTCTGATAAAGGTAAATCAATCAGTATATTGCCAGTAGTAAATACTTCTCAAATAGATTTTTCTAATCATAAATTTGATATCCTAACTGACTTAACCCGTAAAATTTCTAAATCAAACAAAAATCTACAGGAAAGATTTAGTAAAGCTCAAAAGGTAATCACATTCCATTTTACAATACGGGAATTACAGTCAATTTTAGAAAATCATCTTTTAGAACAAATATATACAGAAATTAAAGAGTCAGAGCAACTGTTTGAAATAAAAACACCTTCACAATATCTAAAAAAATGTGAAGTTAGAATTCCTTCATATATCTCAAGTGGAATGAGCAGTGATGTTGCTCAGTGGGGTACAAAACCTTACGAAAGTGTAAAATTAGACAAGCGATATCCGGTTACGATTTACGATTTCTTTCAAATCTATCCACAAAGCAGAGCTTTGTATGACCGAATGATGTATGTAAGTTTACTTGTAAATCAAAGCCACGGAGATAAACAGAGGAAAAATGATGCAAGACAAAAACTCTGGGAAGCTCAAAATGGAGACGGTTTTATCTGTACATCCAAAGGCTCATTTGTAAGTTCAACTTATAGACAGCAGGCATATAAAAGTTTAACTGAAGCAGAGCGAATTTTGCGACAATGCGGGCAATTTACAGAATCTATTTCAAACTTTGACTATAACAGCGATGGAATAAATGAATACATCTGCCGTATGCAAAATTATTTTGCAGTTATATCACTTCAAAGTGGCGCTATTCGTGAATTAGATGTACTCCAGAATTCTGGAAACTTTGCTGATAATTTAAGTCGTGTTCAAGAATTTGAGCATTATGATGACAATTATGAACGAGGTTTATTTATAGATCATATATTTAATCAGGATGAATTTAATTCATATCTTGAAAATAAACCTGCTGGTACTGGAATTTTTAGTAGTTCTCTTTATCAGGAAATTAAGTTCAACGATAACCACAGAGAAGTCCAGTTGTACACAAAGGCTCTCTACCAGAATAAGCAATTGATTTCCCTAAGAAAGAAATATGTCTTAAATTCAAGTGGAATGATGATTCAGTATATTCTTAAAAATGAAAGCGATAGCCTTTTAAAGGCTAAGTTTGCCGTAGAATCATCTTTTGCACAAACAAACTTTAACGCAAAGGATTTTAATGCCTTTAAACTTGAAATTTTATCTGACAATCAGAAAAAAGAAATAAATACAAATACGTCCAGTAAAGATTTAACACAAACCGGACAATTAAATAATGTTGAAGGCTTCTGGGTTACAGATACTGACAACAATATTTCGTTTATGTTTGAACCTAACGAAGCATGTGATTTATCATTTGTTCCAATTATTTTTAACAGACCTGAATATATTTCTGGTGAACTTGTACCTGCAAGTATGACTTTTGCAAACACCTTATGCTGGGATATTGAATTAACACCAGGCATGGAAATGGAAAAAACAATTAATTTTAATATTTTTAACATGCATAAAAAACGCTCAGGTACAAAGAAATAGGATTTATACAAATAATCCACTTAATATTGAGTAAATCTTTCTAAACATTTATACTCTTTTAGTAATATTTATTTGTAATTTGAGGAAAAAATGAATAGAAGACTTATCACATCAGCATTACCTTATGTAAACAATATTCCACATCTAGGAAATCTTATTCAGATGCTCTCAGGAGATGTATTTGCCCGTTTCTGCCGAAACAGAGGTTACGAAACTCTTTATATCTGTGGAACTGACGAGTACGGTACAGCAACAGAAACTCGTGCACTTGAAGAAAAAAAGACTCCAAGAGAATTATGTGATTATTATTACAAAGAACATACAAAAATTTATGACTGGTTTCATATTAATTTTGATAAGTTTGGTAGAACCTCGAATGATGAATGTACAGAAATAACTCAGCAGCTCTTTAATGAACTAGATAAAAATGGATTCATTAAAGAACATACAAATAAACAGCTTTATTGTACACACTGTAATATGTTCCTTGCAGACAGATATGTAGATGGAACATGTCCAAAATGTGGTTATGAAAAAGCTCGTGGAGACCAGTGCGATAGCTGTGGAACTCTTTTGGATCCAACTGAATTAAAAAATCCAAAATGCCATACTTGCGGTTCAACACCAGAAGTAAGAGAAACAAAACACCTTTATATTGACCTTCCTGCAATCAGCAAGAATCTAGGTGCCTGGATGGAAAAAACAAGTCAGGAAGGAAAATGGTCTGATAATGCTATAAATATTACACGAGCATGGATCAGAGATGGACTTAATGAAAGAGCAATCACCAGAGACTTAAAGTGGGGTATTCCAGTTCCAAAGCAGGGATATGAAAATAAGGTATTCTACGTTTGGTTCAATGCACCTATCGGATATATTTCTATTACAAAACAACTTGCAAACGAACTTGTAAAAGCTGGTAAAACCTCATTTGACTGGAAGAGCTGGTGGATTCCTTCAGAAAGCGAAGAAGCTAAAAATAAGGCTCCGGTAGATTTATTCCAGTTCATCGGAAAAGATAACATTCCGTTCCATACAGTTATTTTCCCATGTACTTTGTTAGGTTCTGGACGGGACTATACAAAACTTTACCATATGAGTTCAACAGAATACTTGAATTACGAAGATGGAAAATTCAGTAAGAGCCTTGGAGTAGGTGTATTTGGAACCGATGCAATAGAAACGGGAATTCCTGCTGATGCATGGAGATTCTATATTTTCTATAATCGTCCAGAAAAACAGGATTTCCAGTTTACATGGAAAGACTTTATGGAAAAAATGAACAGTGAATTAATCGGTAACCTTGGAAATCTTGTAAACCGAACTTTAATGTTCATCAATAAATATTACGATGGAGTAATTCCTCAGGCAACTGTTGACGAAGAATTGTGGAAACAGGTAAAAGAACTTGAAGAAAAAGCTACAAATGATTTGGAATGGGCTAATTTAAAGGATGCCTTCCATACAATGTTCGAAATTTCTGATTTGTGTAATAAAAAATTTCAGGCAACAGAACCTTGGAAAACAAGAAATACAGAACCAGAAAAAGCAGCAAGTCTTCTCTTTAATCTTTCTTACATCATAAAAGATTTGATGATTATGATGAATCCATATATGCCTCAGTATACTCAGAAAGTTATGAGCTATTTTGGAAAGACAATTAAAGAAAGTAAAATCGGTATGGAAACAATCGAAGGTCTGGACTGGTCAGACTTAGGCAAAACTACAGGTCTCGATAAAATTGGTCCAACAGAGATTTACTTTACAACCATGGATGTAAAAACCATGGAAGAATTACGCAAACGATACGCAGGAAAACAGGAAAAGGCTGAACAAAAAAATAAAAAGAACGAAAAAAAGGCAAAAAAAGAAGAACCTATAGTTCTACCTTTAGAAGAACAACCTGCACATTTTGCAAAGAATATTCAGTTAAAGGTTGCAAAAATCGTTTCTGTTGAACGTAATCCTGACTCTGACAAATTATATGTAGAACATCTCGATGATGGTAGTGGCCAGGATCGTGTAATCCAGAGCGGTTTAGTTCCATATTTAAAGGAAGAAGATTTATTAGGAAAACACGTAATAATTGCAGATAACCTGGCTCCTCGAAAAATGAGAGGAATTGAAAGCCGAGGAATGCTTCTTGCCGCTGATTACAAGGATGAAAATAACAACGATGCCGTTGAAATCCTTACAGCTCCATGGGCAGTTCCTGGAACAAAAGTTGTTCTTGAAGGAGATGATGTTAATGCATCAAAACCAGAAACAATCGAAGCAGATACATTCTTCCAGATTGAAATTAAAGTAAACAACAAACAAGTTCAGATTGGAAACAAAACCCTTGTTGCAGATGGTAAAAAGATAACAACTGAAAAAACAGTAAACGGGGATGTAAATTAATCTATGTTTTCTGTATCTGTAAAAGAAATAAATGAGTTAAATACTACAAACACTGGTTATTTTCAGCAGACTCCATTTTGGTGTGAATTTAAGCAAAGACACGGCTGGGACTATAAAAAGTTTGAACTTTCTTATTCAAATCAAGAACACAATCTGCAAAAAACAGAGCAGGTTAGTGTTCTTGTAAGAACTTTTGCAAAGAAAATGTTTTCTCTTGCATATGTTCCGCTTTTTCCATCTCTGCCATTTAAAGGAATAACTCCAAAGGACCAAAATATCGAATTTTGTGCACTTGTAAATGAAATAGGACTTGCTCTCAAGCCTTATTTACCCAAAAATACGATTTGCGTTCGATTCGATCCCGCAGTTGCTTTTGATACACCAGAATCACGAGACGAATTTGTATACGGAACTCACCTTATTAGTTTTGCAGACAGATTAAAACTCAAAAAATCTAAAGTAGATATTCAACCCCCTGATAGTACTCAGATAAATCTGGAACCTTCAGAAGAAGAAATTCTAAACAACATGAAAACAAAATGGCGTTACAATATTAATCTCAGTGCCAGAAAAGGTGTAGAGATTATTAAAGTAACAGGTGATGATGAAGATTTAGATTCAAAACTAGACATCTTTTACGATTTATATAAAATCACAGCTGAAAGAGATGGAATCGGTATTCATCCAAAATCATATTACAAGGATCTTCTGGTTTCTTCTGCAGAACAGATTAAGAATAAAAAAGATGTACCACAGGTAACAATGTACATTGCAAAACATCAGGAAGACTACCTTGGTTCGATAATTACATTATTCAGTAAAGATGAATCAATCTACCTTTACGGCTGTTCAAGCAATGTAAAACGCAACCTGATGCCTAATTTCCTTCTTCAATGGAATGCAATGAAAGATGCAAAAGCCTATGGCAGTCCATATTATGATATGTATGGCATGCCACCTACAGATGACGAAAATCATCCAATGCATGGTTTATATCTTTTTAAGACAGGTTTTGGCGGAAAAAACATTCACAGAATCGGAAGCTATGATGTTCAATTAAAGTTTGTATACAAAGTTTATATAAAGTTAGAGAATTTTAGAGCATTTTGGCATAAAAAAGTTTTAAAAAAGATTCGCGGCCGATAATTTTGTGATATAATTAAAAACATGGAGAACGATGTATCTTTAATAAACAGTTTTGTAACTAAAACGGAAGAAAGTGTCTGTTATTTAAATATTTCAGAACATGTTATGAGATCTTTATTGTGCTACGATGATAAAGATTATATGGTTATCGATTTAAAGCATGATCATTCTCCATTAAAACCATTTTTAATTTTATTAAAACTTTGTAAACCAAGTGAAAAAGATATCCAAGAATGCGTTTATTCTTTACATCAGGATATTTTTAGAGATTTTCTTAGAGACGGAAAATGTTCTGACCGCCATGACGGTATCATCGAACAGGAATACTTTTACGAGCAGCAGAGAATTGCATCTGCAATCGTTACACTTTTGGAACGGCTTAATACAAATAAATACATTTTCCTAAACTGTCAGTACATGTTAAAGGAATCTCTGGACATCGTTTCTGAATTAGAAAAGTCAAAGGTAAAAGGCAAATTTGTATTTTGTTTTGATTCGATTAATAGCAATCTCTTTTCTGAATATTCGCAGAACTTCATAGAAAAAATATCCCATCAGCGCAATTTTTTGAATATTCCAATTTCTGAAACAGAAATGCAAGACAATGTTATCCAAAAAGCAATGCTGGATAGATTTCAAAAATTAGTTGCATTTCAGGATTTATCAGATTACAACTCGATTTTTTACTCATTACGTAATTTTCGTCTTTTCATTTCTTTTGAAGAATCTAAGTTAATGAACCTATGGGTAGTAGAAAACCTTCAAAATCTTTCTATTTCCAATTCTCAAAAAAGAAATCTTTATCTGGAAATTGCAAAAATTTATTATGATAACGACAATCTCGATGAAGCAGCTCTTTATCTGAACAATATTATGGATTATCAATCAGGTGAAGAATCTGAAATGGAAGCTTTATATTACCTTGCAAAGATTTTTGCAAAGAAAAAAGCTAATCAGGATGCAAAAAAATATATTCTTCAGTTAAAACAGAGTTTAAAACCCGATAAGACAAACTGGCTTTATGCACAGACAATCAATCTTGAATATCTTGTAACTCTTAGAACAGAGAAAAATGCAATTAAATTATATACGAATGCGATTAATTGTCTTAGAACGGCGAATTTGATAAATAATTACATTGCAACATCATTAAACATTCCATGGACATTAATCTCTGATAAAAATTATAAAGATACACTTGAAAAACAACTTGAAGAAAGCATGACTTATGCAAGAGCCCTTGATAATCAGCACCTAATTTCAAGTATTTGTCACAGACGAGCGATAATCCTTTCTCATTACGGAAAAGTTATCGAAGCTATGCAGTACAACATGGAATGTAACAGAATCCGAACTGAAATCGGTGAATTACAACCATTACTTGCAATTAGAAATGGTTTATCTTATGAAGCATTAAATCAGGCTAACTATGCAGAAGCATATAATTATGTAAATGATATTATCGGAAAAATTTATACAATCAATGATTACTGTACAATTATTGATACTTTAAAGAACATTACATATGCCGTTTTTTATTCAAGACATTTTGATCAGGCTGAAGAAATGTTTTCTCTAATGATATACTTTCTAAACACATTTGACCTTAAAAATTCCGCAAATAATTCTTTCTTGCCGTCATTAAACGACTTATTAATCTATAAATCTTTGATTTGTATTGAAAATAATGACTTTATTCATGCACAGATGAATTATCTTAATATTACTTCGAATAATGAACTAATTTCTGAAGTAGACAGACCGCTTTTACATTATATAAAAGCAGCCATTTTAGCAGAAGACAAAGATTTAGAAAGAGCTTTTAACGAATTTGAAAACGGAATCATCGAATTTGAAATTAACTGTAGAACTCAGGTACATAAAAAAGTATTCATTTATTATGAATTTGCAAATGTACTTTATAAGCTCGGTTTTACAAAAGAATCAAAAAAATATTTACAAGAAGGATTTCAACTCGCAGAGGCAAACGGACTTTCTTTCTACACCAAAAGAAAAAGTTCAATAACTCTAAAAGATTATGTAAATCACTGCGAACACCTTAATCCGTTAAATATCAGTTTAAATTTTTTACACGAAAAAGCAGAAAAAGATCGTTTAATGAACCAGCTTCATCATAAACTATATGATTACCAGTTCCTTAATAAGATTAAAAACTTTAATGCCTCGGCAACAAATATAAAAAAATACCTTGAAATCACAAATTCTTTGATGCTTGATTATTCAAATGCAAAAGAAATCATTGTTGCAGAAAAAACTGAGAATAACTGGAAAAAACTACTGGATATTTCAAGAGAAGAATCAATTAAAATTCCTTCATCTCTCTGGGATTACTATTTTGACAAATACAACATTGACAGTCAGTTGGTTTGGGACAGTAAAAATAGTTTGTACTATGCAAATCTAAGCAAGTTTGAATACACCTTTGCAATCCTTATAGTTCCAAAAGAATCAACTCTGTTAACTTCAGATTCACTAAGCATAATGAATATTGCAATCACTAATATTCTGGCTCAGTTAGTCATGTTTAAACAAAATGAAAATCTTGTAACACTGTCTACAACAGATCAACTTTCTATGCTCAAAAACAGAAGAGCTTTACAAGAATTTATAAACGTAGAATCAGAAAAACTCCAGCGACTAAAATCAAAAAGAAAAATAACGCTAGTAAAAACTATTGCATTTATTGATTTAGATAATTTTAAGTACTACAACGATACTTACGGGCATTGGGCAGGAGACCTCTTAATTCAGTGCTTTAGTAATATGTTAAAAAAAGTTCTAAGAAGAAGTGATTTTATCTGTCGCTTTGGTGGTGACGAATTTGTTGTTGTTATGAGCGACACAGAGAAAGATGAGGCGCTTATTTCTATAGAACGATTGCGACGTAAACTTGAAGAAGAAGAACATTTTATTCCTCAATTAATGAAACGACTAAATGTTATCGACCTTAATGTTCCTGAAGAAAAATTATTAAACTTTAGTGTTGGATTGTGTACAAATACTTTACTTGATAATCCATCTGATTTAAATGAATGTATGCGTAATGCCGATGTTGCCCTATATTATTCTAAGGAACATGGAAAACGCATTACAACTTCATTTGATAAGATAAAAAATTAACAAGGTTTATATGACAGATTTAGAAAAAGCAAAAGATTATTTTTACTCACAAAAAGCATCAATGGTTTTATGCAAGGATGATGATAAATTTATTACACAGGAAAAAGGCCTTACACCACTGATTAACCTAATAGAAAGTGGAGACGACTATTTTGAATATTCTGCTTGTGATAAAGTTGTAGGAAGAGCAGCTGCATTTTTATATGTATTACTAGGTGTAAAAGAAATTCATGCAAAAGTAATGGCAAAACTTGCAATACAGATTCTTGATAAAGCAGAAATAAAATATTCAGCAGACGAATTTGTTGACACAATTTTAGACGATCAATTAAAAGATACAAATCCTTTGGAGGAAGTTGTTCTGCGTTCCGGCTCTGCTAATAACGCGCTAAGGGATTTAAAAGCTTATTTAAAGCTGTAAAGCAATTTTTTTTGCGTTCTCATAGAAAACAGGTTCTATATCATCAGGAAAATTCTCTTTTATAACTTCCAGTTGGCTCATTATTTCATCCAGACTATCAGTTTTTCCAAATATAACTTCTGTATATCCTAATTCTCGTATCTGTTTGGCATTGTGATTTTGGATTTGATTCACATAATGAACAAAAGAAAGATTTTTTAGTTTATTTAATTTTTCTGGGGTCAAAAGAGGGAATTTCATATTCATTATGTATTTTGGATTATCTGTTTTGACATTTCCAAGAGCTGCCTCAACAAGGAGTTGATGAATAGTTTTGTTGAGAGAACAGGCTATTGTCTGACTCATTCCACTTAACCTGGAATTAATCTCGATAATATACCATTTATTATTGCTATAAACTAAATCAACCTGTGCAATACCAGAAAACCCCAACAGTTCTGCCAATCGTTTCAATTCTTTGCACAAATTTGAAATATCGTATTTTGATGAAGTAACAGGGCCTAGTTTTACATTTTGTTTTGGACTAGTTAATCCAAATTGATTAACAGAATTAATTAAAACCGGAGAAATTTTATAATTTCCTTTTGAACCATATATCTCTACACCAAAGGATGGGCCTTCCAGAAATTCTTCAACTAAACGATCACTATTATTTTTTTTAGACGTTAAAACATGTTTTACTTCTGCGTAAGTCTTACAAACATCCATTCCATATGAACTTAATCCAGAAGTATCTTTAACAACAAGAGGAAGGCGTAATTCTTCAATTTTTTGAAAAATATAATCTTTGTAAACATTGTTTTTTATTTCTAAATGATTTCTTTCAGCGTAAAAAAGTTCATGATGAACAGGAATACTTTTTGCACAGTTAAATCCATTTTGCATCAAAAAATTTCTGGTTTGAATTTTATCAAAGCATATCAAACTGGAAAGAGAAGGATGGAAAAAAGTTTTTATACCTGAGGCTGCAAGTTTTTCACCGATTAAACTGTCTTTAATACTCAACCAGTCAAAAGGTGCAATCCAATAAGTCATACAAAGGGCAATATCAGGTTTTAATTCAATAATTTGATTTGCAATTTGTGATACAGAATCTTTATCAGCTTCTACAAAAACATATTTTATATTTTTAATGTCACTTTCTGCATCATTTTCATTATCTAAGAGGAATAAACCAGGTTTTTGAATTACAAAAGTAAAAGTACAATCGCTATATGAGTCTGTTAAAACCTTTAACTGATCCTTACAACACGGCAAACAAGTAACAGACATTGAATTTGACTCAATTTTATTAGAATTAGTTGTGTAAATTACAATATGCATAAATTCATTCTATACCATTAACTAAAAAACAAAAATACATTAAAATTAGATTATGACTAAAGAAGATTTTATTTTTCTTATCGAAACAAAAAAAGAATACGAATTTTCTTATAAAAATAAAAATTATAATATTACCTACGGTGAAGATAAGAACGGCTCCTATATTGCTTTGGGAGAGCGATATATGCAGCAAAAATATTATTCTTTAGGTGAATTACTAAATCAGGCTAAGATTGAAAATCATTATTTTAAAGAAATGATTGAAATACTGTAAGAAATAAGGAAAAAAATATGAAAAAAACATTACTAGTCTTATTATTCGGATTATCTATTTTTACAAGTTGCAATGCAAAAAATCAAAAAAAAGAACAGCAAGAAATAAATCCTGACTTACAAAAAATCGATTTAGTAATGAGCAAAATGTCAGAACGGGCTCAAAAAGAAATAATTATCGAAAATAAAACAGAATTCTTACACGACTTAAATATTGTCCTGGAAGAAGAAAAAAAATACAGTTCAGAAGACCTTCCTCTTTATTATTTGATCGATAAAAAACATAACGTTGGTTCAGAGTACGAACCAAAAGGCCTCATCAATTTAAAGAAAAATGAGCATTTTAACATCAGTAGAAATGATCTTTCTTTAAGACCGGAAGCATATGAAGCACTAATAATATTATCAGATGCAGCTAAAAACGATGGTCAAAAATTGTTGGTAAGTTCAACATACAGATCTTATACCTATCAAAAAGCATTATTTGAAAAATGGGTTAGAATCGATGGTCTTGAGGAAGCAGAAAGAGAAAGCGCCAGAGCAGGTACCAGCCAGCATCAATTAGGAGTTGCTATAGACTTTGGTAACATTGATGACAGTTTTATTCAAACTGCACAAGGACAATGGTTAAATAACAATGCCTGGAAATATGGCTGGTCTTTATCATTTCCACAGAATTACGAAGACATCACAGGATATCGCTGGGAATGCTGGCATTATAGATATTTAGGAATTCCTGCCTGTCAGATGCAAAAAAAATGGTTTAAAGATGTTCAGCAGTTTATGCTTGAATTCATTGATTTATGGAAAAACTCATAATAAAATAATTAATAATGCATCGAATTAAGCAATTTATTAGTATATTTTTTTTATTTCTCCTTTCAACTTTTTGTTTTTCTGAATCTTATTATAACATTTACGAAACAAAAGGATTAAGACTTACTTCTGATAACAAAAAAATGGTTGAATTACTTTCAGAGGTAGCTTATATAAAAAATAACGAAATAAAAATTATTTACACATTTAATAATCCAAATTCCAAGATGCATTTAAATGCAAAACTTCCAATCAGTTGTACTTCTACAAAAAAAAGTCCTGTTTCAAGTGTAATTCCGTTTTCTTTTTTTATTACCGTTGATGGAAAGCTTGTAGAATATTCCTACGAATATGGAACAAAAATAATTCCTGGAAATCAAAAGTATCCAGAATTAATTACAAATGGCCAGGCAATACCCCTTGTTTTTAGTTTTGATGTAGAAAAAAAATCTACATTCTCAATTCAAGTTAATTATATGTTTCTTGAGTGCAGTGAAGTCCTTAATTCATACGAATATAATTATTATTTTTCAAAGGATTTATTTTACACGCCAAGAACTAAATATAAATTGTATTATTTAAATCCCGAACTTACATATTATCTTTCAGGCCAGGAAACAAAAGAGTTTGTTTATAAATCAAAAATAGATTCCAATGAATGGTGTATTGAACTTGATACGGATTTTCTTGATGAGAATAATAAAATAAACTTTTTATTCAAGAAATATCCTAAATTCACAGATAAAGAACTTGCTTTTCAACTGCTCAAAGACGGCGATTTATTTTTCTTAACAACAAGTCAACTTAAATCAATTTTAGATGTATATCGTCTTTATTTTTATCAATTAACTGACTTACAAAACAATAACGAACAAAAAATAAAAGCATACGATAAAACAGAATATCCCGTTTACATGGATGGAATTACTCCTGGCACCTGGATAAGATTAAAACAGGAACGTCTTGAAAAAGAAGCTAGAAAAGCACAGGAAAAAGCAGAACAAGAGGCTGAAGAACAGGTGGAGCAAGAGACTAAAGAGCCGTATTGAGCAGGGCAAACGCATTATATTTGACTTTGTATCAAAAATGGCGCGAAGGAGCAAACTGGCTTACAAAAACACTCGTTTTGTGCTGC
>CADBSK010000037.1 GCA_902797305.1 uncultured Spirochaetaceae bacterium
CCCAGTCGCAAAAACGGCTTATCAAAACCGCAAACTAGTTTGCTACACGCGTTTTGTGCTTGTAATTATATACATTCGCCGCTCACACGGCAGCACAAAACGAGTGTTTTTGTAAGCCAGTTTGCTCCTTCGCGCCATTTTTGATACAAAGTCAAATATAATGCGGTTGCCCTGACAGATGAATTGAAGGTTCTTTTTTTTATTTAAAAATTCATGTATACTTATAAATATGAATTCGATTGAAATTAAATGTATTGCTAAAGACGGTGTAAAAATTCCTGAATATAAAACAAGTGGTAGTGCTGGATGTGATATTTGCGCTTACATTTCCGAGGATGTAGTTATTCCAAGTGGTAAACGAGCTATGATTCCAACAGGGCTTTTTACTGCAATTCCAGAAGGTTATGAAATTCAGGTTAGACCTCGCTCCGGGCTTGCTTTTAAAAATGGAGTAACAGTATTAAATACTCCAGGTACAATTGACAGCGATTATCGTGGAGAACTTTGTGTAATTTTGATCAATTTAGGAGAGGAACCTTTTACTGTCCATAACGGAGACAGAATTGCACAGCTTGTAATTGCTCCTGTAACTCAAGGTGTTTTTGTAAAAGTTGAAAAACTCGATGAAACAGAAAGAGGTGCAGGTGGTTTTGGCTCAACAGGAGTATAAGAATTGCAATTTTTGCAAAAAATCCTTGGGAAAGCCGAGCCTGTAATTAAAAAATGTTTTCGCAAGGTTCGTCAAATATTATTGGTAATTTCTCACAAGTTTTCTTTTATAAAACAGAAAATAGAAGATTTTGAGGTAAAGTATTTTCACAAAGGATCATTAAAAGATAGAGTTCTTACCAAATATATAATTAAAGAGTTATTTCTGTACTTTTTTGTTGCCTTTCTCTTTTTCTTTTTTATTTTTTTCTGTAAT
Source organism: uncultured Spirochaetaceae bacterium (assembly GCA_902797305.1). Taxonomy (GTDB): domain Bacteria; phylum Spirochaetota; class Spirochaetia; order Treponematales; family Treponemataceae; genus Treponema_D. The sequence goes on from CADBSK010000037.1 coordinate 926, forward strand.
CAAATATTGCTTGTGGCTGAAAATATTCTAAAAAAACGAGTGCCACTTGGTGATGTAATTAAATTAATGTGGTATAGCCTTCCGATGATTATTGCCCAGTCAGCTCCCTTTGCAACTCTTGTAGGGTTTCTAATGTGTCTTGGAAGAATGATGAGCGACAATGAAATACTGATTTTAAGGGCAAGCGGGCAGAGTTATAAGACTGTGGTTGTTCCTGTAATTATAATGGGACTTATTATTTCTGTTGTTTCATTCTTTGTAAATGATTATTTGTTACCTATTGGAAATATTAAATATAATCGCAAGTTTCTGGAGATAACGAGGTCAAACCCTGGTATTTTGATTGAACCAAACTCAATCAAGCGGTTAAATAACGCCACAATTGTAATAGGAGAGGCTACAAATAACCGAGTCAATGATATGGTAATTTTTGATAAGGGAAAGGATAATAAACAGAGAATTATTATTTCTGGCCCGGCTGATGCTGTAAATGCCAAGCGAGATGGAATTTTACTTCAGCTCAACATGACTGATACGGTAGTAATGTTTTTAGATACAAAACATAAATCGGACTTAGATGTTTTGGATTCGAAAGAAACAGTATTAAACATATTTGATTCTGCAGTTTTTTCCACTGGTACGATTACAAGTCCAAGGGAAATGACATCTTTTGACGTAGGTCGATTAATCAGAAATTTAAAGAAAAAAGAAAGATATAGCAAACGCCAGTTGAATCAATATCGAATGGAATATCATAAAAAATTTGCTCTTCCTTTTGCTTCAATATTTTTTGCATTTTTAGCGATTCCGCTGGCTTTTTTGTTTGGTAAGCATAATGGTCAAACTATAGGACTTGTTATAGGGCTGTTGATATGTGTCTGGTTCTGGTCCATGCAAATTCTAGGTCAAATCTTTTCAAGTAGAAACGGAATGAATGGTATTTTTGCCATGTGGTTACCGGATGCAATAATTTTTGTAGTTGCGTCTTTAATGTTTATGGTTTTAAAGAAAAAATGAAACTTGTTAAATATTTATTTAAAAGATTTATACCAATATTTCTCGGTTCTATTGGATTTTTCTCTCTTGTATTAATTCTTGTAGATTTGATGATGAATTTATGGAAATTTTTCCAGAATGAATCTCCCGTCATGGATGTTATGAGATTAATGCTTTTGTATTTTCCAAAGACCTTATCTTATTCCATCCCTCTTGGGGTTCTGTTTGCTGTAAGTTATACTTTAAGTGATTTATATGCCAATAATGAATTAACAGCAGTGTTTGCCTGTGGTGTTTCTTTGTTTAGATTTACACTACCATTGCTGATTTTTTCTATTCTTTTAAGCTTTGGTTTATTGATATTTGATGATTTAGTTATTGTTCCTACATATAAAGAAAAACAAATACTGCAGCAAAAACTGTTAGGTGAATACAAATCAGAAAATAATGAAAATATAGTTGTAATTAGTGATAATTCTAAGATTATTTATAAAGCCAGGTTGTATGAAGCAAATCAGAAGCGTTTATATGATTTGTATCTTGTTTATCGAACAGATGAACATTTATTGGACAGCATAATTTACGCAGATTCTGCCTTCTGGTCTTCTGAAGAAAACCGGTGGAAACTTTCTGGGGTCACGCAATATTTATATAGAGATGGACAGATTACGATTGTAAATAATCCTGAAAATTCTTATGTAGAGAGATTGAATGAACCTGCTGAAACTTTTAAAAATAATACTATAAATGTTGAATCAGTAAATATAAAAGAAGCAAAAACCTATATTAATCACTTAAAACGAGTTGGACTTCCGTATCAGGAAGAACTTTCTATTTATTATAAGAAATTCGCTTTTCCTTTTATCATCTTTGTAGTTGTATTTATGTCTATTGGTTTAAGCGGAAAATCCAGAAAGAATGTCTTACTTATTAGTTTGTCACTTTCTGTTGCCAGTGCTGTTTTATTCTATGTAATGCAAATGGTAACAATGATTTTAGCTAAATTTGGCTATATTTCACCGTTTATGGGAGCATGGTTCCCGGTTTTTGTCTTTGTCATTGCAAGTTTTGTTTTATTAAAATACGCAAGAACATAATTATAGGAGTAAATGAAAATAATGAAGATTTTTAATGTATTACATAAGTGTAATGGTTCTAAGGCTCGTACCGGAATAATGGAATTACCTCATGGACCTGTACATACTCCTGTTTTTATGCCGGTTGGTACTTGCGCTACTGTTAAAGCAATAAGTAAAGAAGATTTAGAAGAGATTGGATTTGAAATTATCCTTGCAAATACATACCATTTGTATTTAAGACCGGGTGCTGATTTGATTCAGGAAGCTGGTGGCCTACATGGATTTACACAGTTTAAAAAGAATTTTCTAACTGATTCAGGTGGCTTCCAGGTTTTTTCACTTTCTTCTTTGCGAAAAATCAATCCCGATGGTGTAAAGTTTCAGAGTCATATTGATGGTAGTTATCATATGTTTACGCCAGAAAATGTTGTTCAAACACAAGCAAAACTTAATTCAGATATTCAAATGCAGCTGGATGTATGTTCTGGTTGGGGTGTAGAACGAAAAGAAGCTGAACACGCTTTAAAAGTTACTTCGGAATGGACAAAACGTGCAATTGCTGAATGGAATAAGCAGCAGGAAAATGGCTATAAAGGTATTTTGTTTCCCATTGTCCAGGGAAACTTTTTTGAAGATTTAAGAAAACAAAGCGCGGAATTTGTTACTTCTCTTGATACTCCTGGGATTGCAATTGGTGGTTTAAGTGTTGGAGAGCCTAGTGATAAATTTAGTGAGTTCTTAAAATATACCATGCAATACCTACCGGAAGATAAGCCAATTTATGTAATGGGTATAGGTACTCCGGAATACATTTTAGAGGCAGTGAGTGATGGTGTTGATATGTTTGACTGTGTTTTACCAACCCGCAATGCAAGAAATGGTTCCTATTTTACTCATGATGGTCCTCTTTCTATTAAACAGGAAAGATATAAGCATGATTTTTCTCCAATTGATAAAGAATGTAACTGTAAAGTTTGTAGAACTTATAGCCGTTCATATTTAAGACATTTATTCAAAGAGCAGGAAATATTAAGTTCTATGCTTGCAACCTATCATAATCTTGCTTTTTTACACCAGATGATGAATGAAATTCGTTTTTCGATTGAAAATGATTCTTTTGAAGAATATAAGACAAAATTTTTAAAACGATACAGAGGACAATAATTTTCTTTTGATCAGGAGGATATGATGATTAAAAATAAGATATTGTGTTGTTGTATTTTATTAATTCTCCCTTTTTATATTATCTCTCAGACAGAAAATACTGAAATACCAGAAATTGAACCATATCCAGAAGATTTTAATGAGATTGTAGTACAAATTCCTGAAGCAAAGAGGCCTAAGCCGGCTTCTCCAGAAGAAATTCAAAAAGCTTCTGAAAAAGACTTTAACCAGGAAGAGTTTAACGAAAATAAAATGGCCATTAAATATGGGACTCCTTCAGAGATAAACTCAGTAATCGATAAAATTCTTGAAAATGAAGACCCTCGTTTTAATGATGAGCTTTACGATTTGTTTTGGGCCAGTAACAGTAATGAAATTAAATCCCGACTGATGGAATATTTTGCTAAGTTAAAAGATCCTTGTCTTGAGGATTATGCAATAGAAGTTCTTGATGACCCATATGATTTACCTAATTCTGTTGTTGAACAGGCGTTAAACTATGTAAATCAAGTTGAAAGTAAAGCTAGTGCCCCGGCTCTTGTAAAACTTTTGGAGAGTGGGGAAGAGCAGTATTTTAACGGTGCACTTTCGGCTCTTGGTCAGACAGGAGGACCGCGAGAGGCTTTGTACCTTGCAGATTATATAAATCGCGATGATTTGGAGACTGCCCAAAAACAGGCTTTGATGAGAACCCTTGGTAAAATGAATGCTGTACAAACTTTTGACAAAATTGTTGAAATTGCACAGGATGAAGATGAAAACTCCTTTGTTCGTATGTATGCCGCAGAAGCAATTGGAAATATGAAAAAAGAAGAAGCAATTCCAATTCTTTTAGATTTGCTTGAAACTTCTGATCCGAATATGAAACAGTATTGTATTAAAGGCTTGTCCAATTTTCCTGATTCTGAAAAAGCAAAAAATGCAATTATTCAAGGAATAAGAGATTCTCATTATAAAGTACGAATTGAAAGTATAAAAACTGCCAAAACAATGAATTTGAAAGAGGCTGTTGAATTTTTAACATACCGTGCAAAAAATGATACTGAAAACGCGGTAAAAAAAGAATGCTATCCCGTAATTGCAGAATTAAATACTAATGAGGGAAATGAATTTTTAATTAAACAGATTACTGATAAAAAAGTTCCAGATAGCGTTAAGTCTCAGGTTGCAGAAGCTCTTATGAAGAACGGAACCTTGGGAGAAGAAGAGATTGTCGCTCTTGCAAGAGATGTTGCAAATGATGACAGAAGAAAGCCCTTGCGCTATGCTCTTGGTAAGCAGATTGCAAAATACGGTAGACCTGCATATGCAGAAGTGTGTGCTCTTTATGTTCAGTCAAAAGATGCTCAAACAGCAAGTCTCGGTCTTGATATGTTTAAAACGGCCCGTTATGAAAGTGCTCGTGCTGTGATAAAAGAACTTGCCGAAGAAGTTAAGCCAAAAAATGCAGGCAATAAAAAAAGAGCAAGAAAACTCCTTGGTATGGAAGAAGAAGAACCTGTAAAAGAAGAAAAATCATCTGCATCCCCTGCTGTTACTACAACAAAAGATGATGCAGATGCAAAATAAAATTAACTCAAAAAACTGTTTACAATCCTGTATGCAGAATTGATTTTATCTTTTTGTTCCTGGGTAAATAAATTTTCTTCGCTGTCAACGAGAGTTTCAAGACTTGCAAGGCTTTCGTTTAAAGCTGTAGAAAGTCCCCTTGAAACTTTGTTCCAGTAAGTTCCATTTCCATCGGTGAAAAGACAAATAAAACCATATTCTTTACTTTTTTGTTTTGCTACTGTTACTCTTAAAATTGATTGAACACTGGTAATAAGGGTGTTAATGGCATTTTCTTCGTAAAGATTTATATTCATCTTTCGATTCCACTCTTCTTCTTTTATTGGTGTAAGAGGAATCGTTTTAGCCAGATTTATACATGTACTGAGTTTTTCATTTTCTAATAGTATAAATCCGTTTTCAAAAATGATTTTACTTTTGATATTTCCAAAAGTTTTAAGTTTTTCAGTATCTTTTTCTTGATTTATTGCTTGAATAAATGTTTTGTACGGAAGTTGAACCTGCTTCTGGCCTTTGACCTTTTTAATTGCAAAAGAAAATCCTCCAAAACTTAAAGAATCATCTTTCTTTTTGTTTTCCAGCTCTCCTTGCTTTTGAGATGCACCGTTTTCTCTTTCTTTCTTTTTGCGATATATATCCTTTTCGTAATTTTCTGCCTGTTTTTCAAGAGATTTTTTAGATTTGTTATTTTCTAATCGCATCAGTAAATCAGGGGAGATTTGATTAAGAATTGTCTTTGTTAATGGCGAAACGCTCATGGCGTACATTCTTGAAGTTCTTACGATTTCTCCTGCAACAATGTACAGCGGATCCTGCTTAAACATTACACTTCCAGGATGGATGCTAATATTATCAGCGGTGAGGGATTTATAAGTTTCTCGTTTTGCCCTTACACAAACAAATTGAATCATTCCTGCAGAAATACAACAAAGATAATCGCTTTTGCTACCGCCTCCAAGAACAGGAATCTGCATTTTATTTACGATGTCGGTTAACTGCTCATCTATGTTTTGTATTTCAAGCATAATCCGTTCATCTAAATAATTGCGTTTACAGAATTTTTCTTTATCCTCAGCTTTTATAAAAGAGTTAAAAATATTAAGATAAGAAACAAAATCTCCTTGTGCGTCTCTAAAAGCATGATGTGCTCTTCTAGCTTCCATTTCTTCTCCAGGAGGAAGAATAAACGGTGTGTGCGCACTTAAAAAAGAAGCTGCGACAAGAACTTCTTCCAGAACATTCGGATATTTCATAATTGATTCTACGATTATTCGGCTGATTCTTGGTTCTAATGGAAAGTTTACCATTAGTTTACCAATAGAAGAGAGAGTATTGTCTTTGTCGAGTGCTCCAAGCATGTTTAAAGTGTCAACAGCGCCAATAATGTTTTCTACGCCTGGTGCAGATAAAAAATCAAAACCGCTAAAATCTGTTATTCCTAAATCTGCCATTTGAAGAATTACTTCGCTTAAATCGGTTCTGAATATTTCTTCTGTGGTGTACATAGGGCGGGTATCAAAATCTTTTCGTGGATACAGGCGATAGCAGGTTCCTGGCTGGGTTCGTCCGGCTCTACCTCGTCGCTGGTTGCAGCTTGCTTTTGAAACTTGTGTTTCAATTAAACTTGAAGTAAAAGTTTTTGGATTGTAGAAGTTTAGTTTTGCAAGTCCTGAATCAATAACTGTGGTAATATCGGAAATTGTTACAGATGTTTCTGCAATATTTGTAGAAATAATAACTTTTCGCTTTCCTCTAGGTGCCGGTAAAAATACTCTTTCCTGATCTTCTTTTGAAAGTCTTCCATATAAAGGTAGGGTATGAATCTTTCTTGAAAAACGAGAAGTATCAAGCATCTTCATACAGTCTTTTATGATTTTTTCTCCAGGTAAAAATATTAATATTCCACCTTCGTCTCCATTATCAAGAGTTCGTTCTACGGTCTGACAAATTTTAGTAAGCAAAGCTTCTGAGCCTGCTTCAGAAAGCGTTGTTGCTGTAATTGCAGGGGGATCGTAAACCATTGTTACAGGGTAGGTTACAGTTTCAATCGTAACAATAGGACAGTTTCCAAAGTAACTGCTAAAGGCTTCTGCATTCATTGTTGCGGAACTTACAATTACTTTGAATTCTTTGCGGGCTTCCAGTACTCTTTTTAAAAGTCCAAGAACAAAATCGATATTTAAGCTTCTTTCGTGAGCTTCATCAACCATTATGACAGAATACTTACTTAACCATGGATCGAGTTTCATTTCCTGAAGAAGAATTCCGTCTGTCATAATTTTAATCTTTGTTGTTGCATCGGTTTTGTCTTCAAAACGCATTTTATAACCGACTAATCCAGGATATGTAGTTCCAAGTTGCTTTGCGATAAATTCACTTACACTTAAGGCTGCAATTCTTCGTGGTTGTGTAACAGCTATTATTCCCGTATTATCATAGCCCGCTTCATGTAAAATAACAGGGAGCTGAGTTGTTTTTCCGGAGCCTGTTGGGCTTTGAACAACAATTACCTGATTGTTTTGTAGAGCCTCTAGAATTTTTTCTTTTTGTTCATAAACAGGAAGTTGCTTATAATCTATTGCCATATAATTGTTTCCTTTGTTTGTTCTGAAATTTGTTTTCTTCTTTTAATATAACCTGCCCATTTTTTACGGCCAATTTCATTTAGATATTCGATAAAGTTGTCATCCAGTTTTTGTATAACAAACTCCCAGGCTGTATTAATATAGGTAGTAATATAAAATGGTTCAGATTTTTTTATAAACGGAGAAATTTCTGTAGAACATTTACAAAAGGTAAGTTTCCAGATAAATCCATCTCCTGTGTCGTCACGAGGATTTGAGGGGTTTTCAAAATCTGGTTCCCATCTTTGTCCACTGATTAAATTTCCGTTTCCATATATTATAGCTTTATTAAGATAATTTGTCTGTGAGTTACCAATCAGTTCTCTTTCTCGAATAATATGTGGGTGATTTGTATATATTATATCTACGCCGCATTCATCTAAAAGTTTATAATAATATTCTTTTCTTCTTAATGAAACCGGACTAATGTATTCTGGTTCGTCGGTATGAATACTAAGAATTAAAAGGTCACAGGGATTTTCTTCTCTTACTTTTAAGATGTATTTACTGAATTCTTCCCATCCGGATTTTGAAGAAACTACATAATTCATGTATGAACGATAGTCAGGACGATTTAAGATTTCGGTAATAGCGCAGAATAAAATTGTCCATTCACCCTTATGAATCAATTTGTAAGAAACAGGAGAATTAGGTATTTCATTCAGGCCGTTAATAATTACGGGTCTTTCAGAGTCTTTTGTTTTATTTTCAATTTTTTGAGCCCAATCTATTGTCCCTTTTATTCCCTGTAACCCCTGGTCATTTGAATGATTGTTTATAATAGAAAAAACATTAAAACCGGCATCAATAGCTGCCTGAGGATAGTCAGAGTGCATATTAAAATTTGGATATGTTGAATAAGGAAGCTCATCACAGACAGGTGCTTCCAGGTTCGCGAATGCTAAATCGCTGTCTTTAACTATATCCGAAATTCCCTGCCAGATTTTATTATAATTTTTCATATTGTAGTTTGGTTTATGGGCCATAATGTCCCCTGCAAAAACCAGAGAAATTGTGGAAATAATTTCTTTTTCTGACTGTTTAGGAGTCGATTTGCAGCCGATAATAATAAGAGAAAGGAGAAGTGTTGACAATAAAAAATATTTTTTCGTCATTTCTTTCTATTATATCATATATATTGAAATTTTATTACAATTTGTACATAATATCTCAGTCGTTAAAGGTAAAAGATGGGTTCAAAAATTAGTATTAGAGAAGAAAAGTTACAGCATGTAATTGAATTAGAGCAACGATTAAATTTAATTCAGGATGCCGATGTCCTTTTGGAAACAATTCTTTCTGAAACAAGAAAGATTTGTAATGCAGATGCTGGTTCAATTTATGTAATAAATAATGGAAATTTAAAAATAAAGCATGCTCAGAACGATACTCAGCTTAGAGAACTACCACCTGGAGAAAAACTTCCATATCTATTCTTTTCTTTTCCAATAAATGAAGCATCGATTGCCGGTTATGTTGCAACAAAAAAAGAAACTTTGATTATTGACGATGTTTATGAGATTTCAGAAGAAAAGCCATATAAGTTTAATAAATTAACTGATATGACCACAAATTATAGAACTAAGTCGATGTTCACCATTCCTTTAATTATGAACGATGGACAGTTGCTTGGTGTTCTTCAGATAATCAATAAGCTAAACGAAAATGGCGATGTAATTTCTTTTGATAATGATGATAAGATTTTTATAAATCACTTTGCAAGTTATGCAGTTCAACCTCTTCAAAATGCATATCGTACTCGTGATACACACCGCAAGATGCTTAAAATGTCAGAGTTTCGTGATCCAAAAGAAACATTTTTGCATGTTGAACGCGTTTCAAGTTTTTCATTAGAAATCTATGACCGCTGGGCATTTGATCATAACATTGTAGAAGAAGAAAAGCATTTATATCGAGATAATTTAAAGATTGCTGCAAAATTCCATGATATCGGAAAAGTTGGTATATCTGATATTATCTTAAAAAAGCCTGGAAAATTTGAAGATGCTGAACGCAACATAATGAAGGGCCATACCTGTATTGGTGCTCAGTTATTTGATCCTCCGCTTTCTGAATGTGACAAGATGTGTATGGATGTAGCGTTGTATCACCATGAACGCTGGGACGGAGGTGATGCAGGTTATCCAGGTTATGTAGATATTAAAAATTTTGAAATTGGTACACCTGTGGAAGTAACTAGTCACCTAAAGGGAGAAGAAATTCCTCTGGCTGCTCGTATTGTAGCTGTTGCCGATGTTTTTGATGCTTTGTCTCACAGACGATGCTATAAAGAAGCCTGGTCTTTAGATGATGCTTTTAGAGAAGTTCAGGAAAATGCTGGTACTCAATTTGATCCTGAAGTTGTTTTGGCTTTTTTAAGAGTTCAGGATCGTATTCAAAAAATTCTTCTTGATTATCAGGATAAAGATTAGATTTTATTGATTTAATAATTTATGAAGCACCTTGTCAAAACAATTTGCAAATTTGATAAATTGTTTTTGTCCATAGGTGCTTTTTTTTGAGCCACCGAGGCCGATTTCTGCAAGTTGTAGGTCAAAATCTCTGTCTGCAAGCTTATCTTTAATATTATCTTTGGTAAACTGAGTTCCACGGTCGTTGATTACAGTAATTTCTTTTGAAACCAATCTGTCTGCAAAAACAATATCTCGTGTAATTACTAAATCGTTTTTATTAACATGGTTGTAAATGTAATTATCTGCGGAATCTTTTTCCTGTTCGCAAATAATCATCGTGAAATTTTCAAATTTTGCAGAAATTGGTTTGTTTGCGACAAAAATAACTAGAATATTGATTTTTTTTGCATAGGAAACAACATGGTCTCGGACGCGGGTAGGGCAACTGTCTGCATCTATCCAGATTTGAACACTCATTTTAAGGCCTGGTCGATTTTTTCTATTAAGGCTTTTGTTATGCGTTCTGCTTCTTTGTCTGTTGAATTACGTTCTAATGCGTTTTGAAATTTAGCATTTCTGCCTTTCTCTTTATAAAGGTCGTCACACAAAGTAATTCCTGCCAGAATTGATATTTGAAGAGGGTCTTTTAATGATCCGGAATTTTCAATTTCGGAAACAATACGTTTGTAATAGCCGAGCAACTTTGTTAAATATACGGAATCTTCGTTTGCTCTGATTGTGAAACTTGTTCCTAATACATCTATTTGTAAGTTACCCATAGACTAGAAAATATCAAATTGTCCTTGATCTTCAGGATTATCAGGGGATTCTTCGTTACCTGTTTCTGCTTCCTTCTGTACAGGATTCATGTCGTAAAACTGGGTTGAATTAACCTGTGTATTTTGTGTTACAGGGGAAACATTTGTCTGAATAGTATTTGAGTTTACAATTTGAGGTTGATTGCTTGGATTTTGTGCAACATTTGGAGTTTGTACCTGATTATTAATTTGTGTACTCTGAGTTTGCACATTTTGAGCTGGGATATTCTGTACTGGAACGTTCTGTACAGGATTTTGATTTGCAGGTTGAGGATTAGACTGACCTACAACATCTAAAACAGAGTTTTCGATAGATGTAAGTCTGTCTAATGCCTTTTTGATTCCATTCTCGATCTTGTCCTGATTTAACTGAAAAGTAGAAAGTTGCTCCGACTTGCTGTCAAACGCATTTGTGAGCTCTGAACATCTTCTGCGCAGAGCATCGTTTTCAGCCTGCAGCTGTGCAATTTTTGCAACAGCACTTTCTACTTTTTGTTCTAAAAGAAGAACTTGATCGAGTGAAATCATATAACTTCCTTAAGCCTTAAGTGCTTTTTTAGCAGCTTCTACAACTGCTTTGAAAGCTACTGGATCTTCGATAGCCATATTAGAAAGAGCCTTGCGGTTCAATGTAATACCAGCTTTTGTACATCCATTGATGAATGTTGAATATGTCATTCCTTCATCACGAACTGCAGCGTTGATACGAGCAATCCACAAAGCACGGAAATTAGCTTTGCGATCACGACGATCTACGTATGCGTGGTTAAGAGCCTTAACTACAGCATCTTTTGCAGGTTTATAATTTGACTTACGGTCACCGCGGAATCCCTTAGCAAGCTTTAAGATCTTTACACGGCGGTTCTTTCTTTTTGTTCCGTCTATTGCTCTTGACATTCTTTATACCTCATTAACCGTAAGGCAACATCTGCTTACGAATTTTTCTTGCGTCAGCTTCTGCAACATAACCTGTTTCACGGAGCTGTCTCTTTCTTTTTGGTGAACGCTTTGTCAAAATATGACGAAGGTTCTGTTTCTTGTGCTTAACTTTGCCTGTTCCTGTTAAAGAATAGCGTTTTGCAGCAGCACGTTTTGTCTTCTGTTTAGGCATTCTCTTACCTCAAAAAAATTATTTGGCTTTTGCACTGATTGTCATTGACATAGTCTTACCGTCCATTGCCGGAGCCTTTTCAACAACATACGCGGAAGTAAGCCTCTTCAAAACTTCCTGCAGGACATCATAACCAAGGTCTGTGTGCGCAAGTTCTCGTCCGCGGAAACGGATGGTAACTTTTACCTTATCACCTTCGTTAAGAAATTCCTGTACATGCTTGGCTTTTGTATCAAGGTCGCCTGAACCAATTTTTGGCTGCATGCGAATTTCCTTGAGCTTAAGTACTTTCTGATTCTTCTTGGCGTCTCGGAGCTTTTTTTCCTGTTCGAATCTGTACTTGCCATAGTCAAGAATTTTACAAACCGGTGGGTTAGCATTAGGGCTAACTTCAACAAGGTCTAGGTCCTTCTCCTTTGCCAACTTAAGAGCTTCAATTGTAGGTACGATACCCTTCTGATTACCCTCGTCATCAATGAGTCTGACCTCTCGAACACGAATCATTTCGTTGATTCTCTGTCCATTTTTGTTGTTGTTATTTACGTATGCCAACTATCCTCCTAGTGTTGTAAAACACTTTTTCATGTAAACGTATTTTGTATTATATCTTAAATAAATAATCTGTGTCTATAGCGAAAAGCTTGTTTATTAAAGGAATTATCTATATTAATAACTTTTACAATAACTTTTCTTTCTATTGTTAAAATTGTTGGTTAGTGATAGTCTAGAAAATATAGTTTTTGTTTTTAAGAAGGTAATGGAAATGAATTTTGTAGAAGAACTTAAGAAAAAAGCTTCTAAAGCAGGAAAAACAATTGTACTTTGCGAAGGTGAAGATAAACGTGTTGTTGAAGCTGCTGCAAAAATTGTAAGAGAAGGTATTGCAAAGATCATTCTCCTTGGAAATAGAGAAGAATGTGAACGCCTTGTTCCGGATGTAGATCTTTCTAATGTTAATATTGTAAATCCGGAAACAGATCCAAATGTTGATAAATACGCTGAACTTTTGTTTGAAGCTCGTAAGGGTAAAATTAATAAAAAGACAAATGAACCGGAATATGCTGATGTTGCAAGTGCAAAAGCATCAATTTTAAAAGATTATACCATGTATGGTGCTCTTATTCTTAAAGCAGGTGATGCAGATGGATTCGTTTCTGGTGCATGCCACTCAACTGCTAATACATTGCGCCCTGGACTTCAGGTTATAAAGACAGCTCCTGGAGTTGATACTGTTTCTTCTTGTTTCATTATGGTTGCTCCTGAAACAGGTAATAAGTACATTCCAGAAGGAATTGCTTTGTTTGCTGACTGTGCAATTAACATCGACCCAACTGCGGAACAGCTTGCTGATATCGCGGTTGCATCTGCAGGTACTGCACGTAGAATTGCAGGTGTATCTCCTCGTGTTGCAATGCTTTCATTCTCAACAAAGGGTAGTGGAAATGATGCAAAGGGCGCTAATACTGTTGGTAAAATGCAGGAAGCAACTCGTCTTGCTCATATAAAATTACCAGAACTTGCTCTTGATGGAGAATTCCAGTTTGATGCTGCAGTTTCTCCTGAAGTTGCAGAATTAAAGGCTCCTGGTTCAACTGTTGCAGGTCATTCTAATGTATTTGTTTTCCCAAATATTAATGCTGGAAATATTGGATATAAAATTTGTCAGCGTATGGGTGGCTGGATGGCAATTGGTCCTGTTTGTCAGGGATTTGCAAAGCCTTTGAACGATTTGAGCCGAGGATGTTCTGTAGAAGACATTGTTGCAACAGTAGCTGTAACTGCATTACAGGCTTAAAAATACTATTGGGATAACTTTATATGTTTTTATTCATGTTCGTGCTTCTTCCGATGGCTTTGTTATATTGCTGTCTAAGAAGTTCTGATAAATCGGTAATAGGTGTTGCTTTGACAGGAGCATTGTCTGGAGTTTTTGTCTGCGGTGCTCTTGCATTATTCACTTATTTACACAGAATTCCTCAGTTTTCATTTATTGGAAATACCCTTTATGTGCTTCTTAAGGAATATATAATTCCTGTTGTTTTGCTTTATACAGTGTATTTCTTTGCAACATCAGATGATAAACTGTTTAAGATTAAGAGTTTTATGCCTTTGATGCTGGCGTTTTATTCAATTTATATGCCATACAGAATAATTGCAGGTACAGATGGTGCTTTTTCGTTTTATTCACTTTTTGTTAAGCCAGTTTGTATTCTTGCGATGATAATTTATCTGGCTAAAATGCTCTTTCTTTTTAATGATGGATTAGAACAAAAGAATACAAAGAATTCCATTCTTTCTGTCTTGTTTATAATTCTTGCTTTTATTATTCCTGCTTGTATGGAAGGTTTGTATTCTTTGGCTTTTATTGTTCCTGTTGTATATGCAGTAGATTTTTTATATTGCCTGGGAGCATTAATCCTTGTGTTCTGTGACTGTAAAAAACAAAACTCTTTTTTGCTTTAACTGCCTGAAATAGTCCGATTGATATGAACATAATAAAACGATACTATCAAATTATAGAGGTTTTTTAATATGAAAAAATATGCTAGTGGAAAGGTAAGAGAAGTTTACGATCTTGAAGATGGCAGAATGGTAATTGTTACAACTGACCGTTTAAGTGCTTTTGATGTTATTCTTCCTACTCTGATTACTGATAAAGGAAAGGTGTTGAATGCACTTTCTAACTTTTGGTTTGATTATACAAAGGATATTGTAAAAAACCACATGATCAGTTCTGATTTAAAAGATATGCCTCAGGAATTCCAGAAACCTGAATATGAGGGTCGCACTATTCTTGTAAAGAAGCTTAAGATGATTCCTTATGAAGTTATCGTTCGTGGTTATATGTTTGGTTCTATGTACGAAGCTTACAAAAAAGGTGAACCATTCCTCGGTCATAGTTTTGATAAGACTTATCAGGAAGCTGAAAAACTTGATGAACCAATTGTTACTCCTTCTACAAAGGCTGCAGAAGGTCATGATATAAATGTAACTTTGGATTATATGAAAAAAGATTTAGGTGAAGAATTAGGAACCAAAATCGAAAAAGCTGCTCTTGCTGTATACAAAAAATGTTATGAACATGCATACAAAAACGGCATTATCATTGCAGATACCAAATTTGAATTCGGCCTTGATGAAAATGGAGAACTTGTTCTTGGTGATGAAGTTCTTACTCCTGATTCAAGCCGTTTCTGGGATTTGAGCAAATATAAAGTAGGTGGTAGTCCTGCTTCTTACGATAAACAGTTTGTAAGAGACTGGTTAAAGGCAAATAATCTTGCTGGAGATCCTAATATTAAAGAAATTCCTGCTGATGTTGTTGCTCAGACTTCTGCTATCTATAAAGAATGTCAGGCAAAAATTTGTCACAAATAAAAATGGATAATATACGGTGAATACATCGAGTCAAGGCACGCGTACGCTTAAAGCCTTGACTTCGCCGTTTTTAGGGTTTGTAATAAACCCTAAATGAAAGGAACGATAAGTCAGAAGTTTGATTTATCGTCCCTTTTGTATAAGTATGTAGCAGGGCAAACGCATTATATTTGACTTTGTATCAAAAATGGCGCGAAGGAGCAAACTGGCTTACAAAAACACTCGTTTTGTGCTGC